>JBFYTT010000117.1:0-3898 GCA_041300425.1 Roseiflexaceae bacterium | reverse complement strand
ATAGTACACTGAGCACTGCCAGAATACGACGCCCCATGTAAAAGTACTGTGCCCCAACGAATCCCAACACAAACGCTAGCACGATAGCCACGATCCGCGACGCAGGTTGAGCGCCGGGTTGGGATCGGGGTTTTTGATCCATGTAGCGCCCCAACCATCCGAGTACCCCGGCTGCACCAACTGCCACCACAGCCGCCAATGGTGCTATAGAGCCACTGCCTGGCGAAGCTTGTACCGGAGCGACCGATGCCGTCGCTGTCCGGGCAGTGCGGCAATTGGGGCAGTTGGCATCGAGGATACTGGCCATGGAGCCACAGGTTGGACATGTCCAAGCGGCGGAGCCGGACTGATTCGTCATCGCAGACCTCACATTCACGGTTGTACGTCTGTATGGTACCGTAGATTTGTTGCGACGTATCCAACGTAACGGAACAAATCTGCGTATGTCTCACCGAGCATGCCATCGCCCGAATCGCGATATCGACTTGCCATCTAGCCGTCGTCGCCCGGCAGGTCAACACGAATGGCGACAATGACTGCGTTAACCCTTCACGCAGGGCGGTTTGGGTCGGGCATCATGCCGTCGACAGAACCCAGCGGGGCACCTCTGCTCTTGTCCCAGAGCGGACGGCGCAGTACACGTCGATACCGCGCGGGTCACAATCGAGCGTCACGCCTCGCGTTCCTGGCGGAATTGCGTTGGCCTAGTAACGGGTGATTATTGCAATATGCTGATGATCATGCAACGTGCCAGGCTCTACAAATGTCACTTGGCCACCGGTATTCATCACTTGCGTGATGATTTCGTCTACTGCATCGTCTAGCACACCAGGCGCAGTTGCGTCGTCTACTGGTGTTAACTGCAACCCTGTTGCATCTACACGAGCTGGATATTGAAAATCACGCTCAACAAACAAATGTTTGGCACGCCCCTCATGTGACACACGCCACACTTCACCTACGGACGAGATAGTACGCTGGCCGCTGACGGCAATTTCAAGCTCATTCAGCGCTTGCGATACTGCTGCCTCAGACTGGTGCTTCACGATGGGCCACACCAATTGCGCTAATTGATGGGTCGTCGTCGCATCATGACTCCCTTTAACCGTTGCAATAATCGCTGCCGCATGGCTTGATACTTCTTGATAAAACGCCACAAATCGATCAACACCGACTACTGCTACCGGCAATAACTCCTGTACACGCGCAGCGGCCACGCCTGCATCTACATCACGAAAGAACTGACGGTGTTTTTCGTCACGTAAAGCCGAACGATGCACGCCAATTCCATCTGGTAAACTTGCCAATCCACCTGCACCTGTGTGTTCCATGGGGAATCCGAAGTTTCGTACTTCTTCCAATGCATCATTCGTCGCCCGAAACAAACGCGTGGCGTTTTCGCTCAGCGTCACCAACCAGTAATGGGTCGTGCGATTAAACCCATACACCAAATCACGCGTATAGAACGTATCATCAACGACGACACGTTCGGGTACCGAAAACGCCAACACAAAGCGACGCGCGATGTCATGATTGACAAAGAGTACCAAACCATCAAGATTGGTCTGATAATCAATTTCAGACACCAATTGCTCGAGTCGCAACAAAATCGGCGCAACTTCACGTTTTCCATATTCGCTGATGATGCGTTCAGTGGCTTGCACCACTACATTTTTGACACGGATGTGATCTTGCAGATTGTCTGGTGCAGTACGATGTGTCGGGAGCGAGATTGTCACACAAGGAGATTGTGTCACCGCCTGCAATTGCCGGATGTCTGAATGGTTCATCGTAGAGTCCTTTCTTTTGTAATAATAAAATTAATACTACGATTGCATGTTCCCCATTCGTCATACTGCCACCAATATGTGTTATGAGCAAGTTATGAGTGCACCTACTCCCCATCCATGCGCCACAAGTCAGCATACGTCTCGCGGCGGCGCATCACCTGTATGGCCCCTGGCCGTACCAACAACGCGGTCGGCCGCGGCACCATATTGTAGTTACTGGCCATGCTGAGCGTATACGCGCCCGAAACCGCCAGTGCGACGATGTCGCCTACCTGCGGCCGCGCCAATGACGCCTCGCGGAGCAAGACATCGCCCGACTCACAATATCTACCTGCAACATTAACAATTTCGTCGGCCGGCGCGTTGACGCGATTGGCGACGACGGCTGTGTAGATAGCGCCATATAGTGCGGGGCGAATGTTGTCTGCCATCCCGCCGTCGACATGGACCCAGCGGGGCACATCTGCGATGGTCTTGGAGCCGACGACGCGGTACACGGCGATACCGGCCCGGGCCACGATCGAGCGGCCTGGCTCGAGTTCGAGGCGCAACTGCGGCAATCCGTTGCGTGTACATGCATCGCGCAATGCCTGCCAGATGGCGGCGACGGCAGCCGTAATATTTGGGGCTTTTTGGGCGTCGGTATAGGCTACGGCCAGACCACCGCCGATATTGAGGGCTTCGATGACGATGCCGTACTGATTGCGCAGATAGGCGATTTGATCGACCAACACCGCAACGGCAGCGGTGTGTGTGGCGGGATCAAAGATTTGCGAACCGAGGTGAGCATGGACAGCGGTCAACCGCAGACCCGGTGCGTTGCGTAGCAACTCGCCGACCTGATTGAGTCCTTCGAGCGGGAATCCGAATTTGGACGTGTGATGGCCCGTCTGGATGTGCTGATGGGTGTCGGCCGCGATGTCCGGGGTGACACGAATCTGGATGGGAAAGGGTGTTTTGCGCAGATTTGTCTTGTGGATAAGCAGGCGCAATTCGTCGAAGTTATCGACCACGATTGCACCGATCCCTGCTACCAGGGCTTCGTCGAGCTCACGTGGGGTTTTGGCGTTGCCATGCATATGAATGTGGCCCGCGGGGACACCGGCGTGCAACGCCAATGCCAGCTCACCACCCGATACCACATCGAGGGCGAGGCCCTCGGCGTGCACCAATTGCGCGATTGCCGTATTGAGCAGTGCTTTGCCGGCATAGTGCACGATGGCATCGGTGGCACCACAAGCGGTACACGCATCGATGTAGGCTTTGCACATGGTGCGTATGGTCGGTTCGTCGTAGATGTAGAGCGGCGTATCGTATTCGGCTGCCAACGAGACGACATCGAATCCCGATACGAATAAATGCCCGTTGGTGCCTATCCCGGCAGACATCGGCCAGACATGACTGAGCGGCATGGCGACTCCATTCAAGTTTTCTGTGTTGGCGTCATTATACCCGTACGGTCCGCATCCCATTGCATTTCACAAAAAAACCGCTCGGGGCAGTGCCCCGAGCGGTGAGACCATACGTGAGCCTAGACCAGTTTGGCCAATACGGCCAATGCTGCGTCATAGTCTGGGTGTTGTCCGGCGGTGGGAACGTATTCGGCATGGCGGATGACGCCTGCGCCGTCGACCACAAAGACCGCCCGTGACTCGAGGCGGACTTCTTTGATGTACGTGCCATAGGCAGCGCCGAACGACATCGTGCGGTGGTCGCTAACGACCAACAGATTCTTGATTTCGTTCGCTCCGCAATAGCGACGCAGCGCAAAGGGCAAATCAGCCGACACGGTCAACAAGGTGATTTTGTCGCCCAATCGACCGGCTTCTTCGTTGAACCGCTTGGTCTGCAGGTCACAGACGCCGGTGTCGACCGATGGGATGACGCTGATGAGCATTGGTTTGCCGGCCAGTGTGGTACTGTCGACGTCCTTGAGGTCCTGACCCAACACGACGAATGCGGGAGCCTTGTCGCCGACCTTGAGTTCGGGGCCGACCAGGGTTTTGGGACCAATAAAATCGAATGCGTTGGCACGTTCCATGTGTCGTTCTCCTACAGGTGATTCCTCTATCAGTGTACCAAATATCGGTTCGGGCAGAGGATTATGA
>JBFYTT010000109.1:0-5254 GCA_041300425.1 Roseiflexaceae bacterium | reverse complement strand
GCCGACGGTGTGCCCATAGTTGAGGAGCATCCGTTCCGCTTGCTCGTAGACATCGATATTGACCACGTCGACTTTTACGGCCACAGCACGGCGCACGAGCGCAGGGTCAAAAAACGCCGTGGTCGGATCTGCGACCGCGAGATCCGCAAAGAGCTGTGCATCGCGGATGACCCCGTGTTTGATCGCCTCGGCCCAGCCTGCTGCCAATTCGCGTTGGGGCAAGGTTTTGAGAAGCGAGACGTCGGCATAGACGAGACGTGGTTGATGAAAGGCCCCAATCATGTTTTTGCCCATGGCATGGTTTATACCGGTCTTGCCGCCCACGGCACTGTCGACCATGGCGAGGAGTGTCGTGGGCATTTGGACGAGTGCGACACCGCGCAAAATGGTCGCCGCGGCATACCCGGCTACATCGCCGATAACCCCACCACCCAAGGCCACGACACTATCACGGCGCTCGACGCGGTGCTCGAGCAGATGATCGTAGATGTGCGTCAGCGTGGCCATGTCCTTCGAACCTTCGCCGCCGGGGATAAGGAGGATCGAGGTACCTTCGCCCAACGAGTGCGCGAGCTCTTGGGCGGTTACGCGCATCTGTGTATCGGCGATGATATGGACACGGCCACGCAGACCGACTGCGTGCATAGCGGCGGGTAATTCACGCCATATTTCTGACGCAACGATGACGGGATACCCCGTCCCAACAGTCACACGCATAGAGTTATTCATGATGGATCACTTATGGATTGATCGAGGTGCGGAGGGAGCAGCATGGCAATCCGGACTGCCACGGCACTGGCGTGGATACCATCGGTGAGCAGGTGCAAATCTGCGATACCCCGGTAGAGCGCTGCGCGCCTCTGGCGCATCTGCTCGAGGCGTTCGTAGGGATTATCGCCCTGAAGCAGGGGGCGCGGCTGCCGGTGCCCAGCGATGCGGGTCAAGATGGCACTGGTGGTCGCATCGAGCCAGACCACAAATGCATGTGCACGGATGCGGGCAGCATTATCCGGTACGGTGACTATGCCCCCGCCCGTGGCGATGACTGCCGGCGATTTGGCCAGTACCGCAGTCAGAACCGCGCTTTCACGCAGGCGAAAGGCCGCTTCCCCTTCGCTGGCAAAGATATCTGCAGCACTCCGGCCGGCCTCGGCTTCGATGATGGCATCGGTGTCATAGATGGGGAGGTTGAGTCGGTTCGCGAGGTATCTGCCCACGGTCGACTTGCCGGACCCACTGAGGCCAACCAAGACGACATTGTTGATGATACGCTCGTGTTCCGCCATGGTGTACTGCTCCTGTCATATGTCTATTTTACACGGTGGCGGTCAGATACTCAACCGACGATACAAGGCAACGCGTTGTATGCCTGTTGGTCGAGTCACAACGCACGCATCTGCGTTCAGCATGCCGACACCGCGTACACAACATACAATTGACCATGCTATAATTCCGCCATCCCGATTACCCCAGGAGGACGTCATGACCCAGCGCACCATGCGTGCAGGTATTGTTGGTTGCGGCACCATCAGTAGTATTTATCTCAAAAACGCCGCGCGATTTGTCGACTTCGATATCGTTGCGTGCGCCGATATTGACTACGACCGCGCACAGGCACGCGCCGCCGAATACAACATCCGGGCTGCACGCGTCGACGAGCTGTTGGCCGCAGACGATATTGATATTGTCATTAACTTGACCATTCCCGCGGCACATGCGTCGGTTGCGTTCCAAGCAGTGGCAGCAGGCAAGCACGTCTACAACGAAAAGCCACTGACCATCAGCCTCGAGGATGGGCGTGCGTTGGTCACTGCGGCAGCAGCCAAGGGCGTGCGCGTAGGCGGTGCGCCAGATACGTTCCTCGGCGGCGGCATCCAGACCTGTCGCAAACTGATTGATGATGGCTGGATCGGAACCCCGGTGGCAGCGAGTGGGTACATGTTGTGTCCCGGTCACGAATCTTGGCATCCTGCGCCGGAGTTCTACTACCAGGCAGGTGGTGGTCCCATGTTCGACATGGGGCCGTACTACTTGACAGCCCTGATCACGTTGCTCGGTCCCGTGATGCAGGTAACGGGTTCGACACGGATGACGCATCCCACTCGTACGATTACGAGCAAACCTCAGTACGGCAAAGTCATCGATGTCGAGGTGCCGACGCATGTGGTCGGTGTGCTCGACTTCAGTAGCGGGCCGATTGCCACGCTAGTGACGAGCTTCGATGTGCACTTCCATCACATGCCCAACCTCGAAATCTACGGGACACAAGGCAGTCTGATGGTCCCCGACCCCAACACATTCGGCGGCCCGGTCAAAATCCGCCGCATCGGCGAAAGTGAATGGCGCGACGTGCCGCTGACCCACGGCTATGCCGACAACAGCCGCGGGATTGGGGTTGCAGATATGGCGCATGCCATCGCCCACAATCTGCCGCACCGTGCCTCGGGCGAACTCACCCTGCATGTCCTCGAGTTGATGCACGCCATACACACGGCTGCGACCGAACGGCGGCACGTCTTCACCCAAAACGGATGTGAGCGCCCCGATGCGCTCCCGCTCAATCTGCTCCCCGGCACCATCGGATAGCACGACAACGTGCGCCACAGGTTTCTTTTGATCACGCAAAGGAGGCTAAATGGTCCAGATACAACTCTTGATTGTGCATACACAACCCTTGATTGTCGCCGGAATCCATGCACTTGTGGCGCATCTGCAACACTGGCAGGTGGTGGGACATACGACACAGGCCTATGACGCGTTGCGATTTCTGCAGAACCACGCAGTCGATGTAGTATTGACCGAACATCGGCTGCCTGGGTTGAGTGGCGTTGCCCTGTGTGGCGCACTGCGCAAGCATGACACCACGGTATCGCTGGGCATCATCGGAGATCTGACGGCCGCCGAAGAGACCATTGCCCTCGCCCATGGCGTGGGCATTTTTCTTACCCCGCAAGTCACCCAACGCGACCTCGGCGTGCTTGCGCATCGGCTCCGCCACCACACGGCCCACCGCGCCTTGTTTTATCATGCCGCCACCCAGTGCGACGCACTTTCGTCTGGTGCAAAACACATCACCCAGCGAACCGCTTCACACCACGAACAGATGCTCAGCAATCGCGAGCGCGATGTCATCGTCTTGCTCAGCCATGGCGCAAACAACGTGCAGATAGCGGCAGCATTGACCATCAGCGTCCATACCGTCAAACAACACATCAGCAGTGCCATGCGCAAATGTGGGATGCATACGCGGCACGAATTGGTACGATTTGCTGCTCGACAAGGCTGGCTTGAATAGAAAAACGCACCACGCGCGGTGGTGCGTCTGCCTCGTGCAATCTGCCGTATCGACCGCTACAACTTGGTGATGCCCATGCCAACCAGAAAATCATTGGTGAGTTTTTCGGTGGGGTCGTAGACGCCCATGAGTCGTTGAAAGTCGTGCATACGCGGATAGGTCTCGCGCACGCGATCGGGGTGCATGGTCGAGAGTTTGCCCCAATGTGGTCGCACGCCGAAAGGTGCCAGGAGTGATTCGATGACGGGCAAGAGGCGCTGGACGTCGGCCCATTGGTTCTTCCATGTGAAGTGTATCGCCACAGAATCGCGTTGGTACTGCCCACTCAACCAAAGGTCGTCGCGCGCAATGGTGCGGATTTCGCTGACGTGGAGCAGCGGCTCGATTTCGTGTCGTATGGTTGCAAGTGCATTGAGTGCAGATACTGCATCCTGGTGGCCGACATAGTATTCGGTCTGGAGCTCGTCGCCGCTACTCGGGGTAAACTCCATCTTGAAGTGCGGCAAGCGCATGTGCCACGGGCCAAACACTCCTAACTGATCGGTGCACGGTGCGGCATCGAGTGTCGCAATCGGGTGGTACGGGCGGGTGGCACGCGTCGATCCAAAGAACGTAGCGGGGAGCGCGTCGACCTCGCTTGCGATGCTTTTGCGCCATATCTGATCGATAGTGCCTTCGGTCCAGCGGGTGAACAGACTGACGCTGTAGCTCGAGCCCATTATTTCGGAGAAGTGATCCATTGCGGTGTCGAACGGCACATCCAGATAGACGTCCTGGCGGACGTCGAATGTCGGGACCAGCGCAAATGTCAGATGCGTGACGACTGCCAGCCCGCCCAGATGAACCACCATGCCGGCAAATGTCTCGCCGTTGCGGTCAGCTGACCATTCTTGGATATCGCCGTTCGCCAAGACAACGGTCATGGCGACCACCGCCGTAGCGAGATTACCCACCCGCATGCCCGAGCCATGGGTGCCCGTTGCTACTGCACCGGCCACCGAAATATGTGGTAATGATGCCATATTGGGAACGGCATACCCGGCCGCTGCAATCTGCTCTGCAAAGGCGCCGTAGCGCATCTGCGCAGAGACCCGGGCGGTGTGCCTGTGGGTGTCGAATTCGACCGCAGTGGGCATAGCATCGAGAATGAGATGCGTCGCATGCGTATCGGCGATGCGATTGAACGAATGCCCCGAGCCGAGGACTTTGATGCCGGTCGCATGTGCGATTGTGCGTTGGAGTGCGCTGATGGTGTGTGGGCGTTGGACATCGGTTGCGCCAAAGACCTGATTGCGTGACCAGTTTGTACGCATCATATGCTCACTTTCGCTGATGGCCGCCGGGTGCAGTCATCTTAGCGCATTTTTGCGCTTTATAATGCAGAGAGCAGAGTCTGCACGAGGAGGATCGCGATGCGCATGGGAGTCGACACCGGCGGGACGTTTACCGACTTTGTGACCATCCAGGCGGGCAGCTTGCGCATCGCCAAGCGGTTGAGCACACCGACGAACCCGGCGACCGCACTCATCGAGCAGGTTGCACGCGGTGATGTGCCCGACATCCTCGTGCACGGGACTACGGTCGCCACCAATGCGTTGCTCGAACGACGCGGCGCGGTGACCGCGTTGATTACCACGCGCGGCTTTGCCGACGTGCTCGAAATAGGCCGCGGTGACCGACCATCGCTCTACGACCTCCATCAGACGCGACCAGACCCGTTGGTGCCGGTCGACCGCCGCCTCGAAGTCGATGAACGAACAACCCACGACCAGCAGGTCATCATCCCGCTCGATGATGCAGCGATTACTGCCTTGATTCCCATCCTCGAGGCGCACCAGGTAGCGGCAATTGCGGTGTGCTTGCTCCACAGTTATGCCAATCCTGCCCACGAGCTACGCATAGCGCAGATCTTGCAGGCGCACAATCCCGCTTGGCACATCAGTGTGTCGCATCGCATCA
>JBFYTT010000095.1:0-10822 GCA_041300425.1 Roseiflexaceae bacterium | reverse complement strand
AATCCGACCACGGTGAGTTCACCCTCGGCTTGGGCTTTTGTGATGAGTGCCTGCCGACCGCCTGCCTCTAGCATGGTGCGCGGCCCAGCAGCAGGCGCAACCGGCAACCGCGGCACGGTTGTTGGCTGCGTATCGGGAGCGGGGGTAGTCGTCGCAGGTGCCACATCGATGGTCGGGGTCAACAGCAACGCATCCAATTGCGCGATGGTCGGTGCCACTGAAGGTGCACTAGGACTTGGTATCGTACATGCCGCCAACAATGAATGAAAACCTACCAACGCACAATGACGCAAGAATATTCGACGGGATTGAGCGTGTCTTTTGTCCGGCACCGTGCATCCCCTTGTCTACTGAACTCCATATTGAGCACCACCCTCACATGCTATACTATTTTCGCACTATTACAGGCGGGGTAACTGCATGGGTTCCGAATTCGATACGACATGGGATTACACCACACAACTCGTACACGCTGGTGAACGGCTCGCGCACCCGCCGGGTCGACCAACTACCACGCCGCTGTACTCATCTTCGACGTACTATCACGAATCACTCGATGCATTCAATGATGCACTTGCAGGGCACGGCTATGCCTATGGACGGAATGGTAACCCCACCAATGTCGCCTATGAACGTGCATGTGCGATTGCCGAAGGTGGCACAGACGCAATAAGCACTGCCTCGGGTATGGCTGCAATCTACACAGCGTTGCTGGCCGCAGGTCGGGTAACCGGACGACCACTCCGTACAATTGTCGCACCACGAGACGTATACGGTGCAACGACGGTCATGCTGCGCGATTTTTTTGCGCCTAACGGCGTACAAATCCTGACGTGCGATATGACAGATCTCGATGCATTCGACGCACTTTTGGCTGCGCATCAGGTAGATGTGGTGTACCTCGAGCAATTGTCAAATCCGTTGTTCCGTGTTGTCGATATGCAAGCGATATGTACACGAGCACATGATCATGGTGCGCGCACGGTTGTGGATAATACGATTGCGACGCCGATCGTGCAAAAACCATTGTTGCTCGGCGCAGATTTCGTCTGCCATAGTGCGACCAAATATTTCGCCGGGCATGGCGACGTTTCCGGTGGGATTGTGGTCGTCCGCGAGGCCGCAACAGCAGCTGCCCTCGCACACAACAACGCGACGTTGGGGATGGTGCTCGGACCATACGAAGCGCAACAGATTTTGCGTGGGATCAAGACAATGTCGCTCCGGGTGGAGCGGCAAAATGCCAATGCGACGCAGGTTGCCGCATGGTTAGCGGCACACCCTGGAGTCGCACGTGTGCATTATCCTGGGCTCCCATCGCATCCTGATCACGAGACGGCAAAACGCACATTGGGTGGCCGCTATGGAGCGATGTTTGCATTTGAATTGGCATCATCAGTGGTTTTGGAGCGCTTCGTCGAGCGCCTACGGCTGATTTTGATGGTGAGCACATTGGGCGATATCTACACCATGATTTCTATTCCCGCATTGGCGTCGCACCGTGGCTTGACAGCAGACGAACGACTCGCTCGTGGGATTACGGACCAACTCATCCGTGTGTCGATTGGAATCGAAGCAGTCGATGATATCATTGCTGATTTTGCCCATGCGTTGCAATAAGGCACAGCGATGCGGGTAGCAGCATTTGCGTCGGGAAGCACGGGCAACGCCACATTAATTACGACCCCCGACGGTGCGTTACTCTACGACGCAGGGCTCCCCCAGCGGACGATTACGGCACAATGTGCAAGCCTGGGTGTTGCCGTCAATACGATACGCGGGGTGTTTGTCTCACACGAACACACCGATCACACCACAAGCGCGGTAGCACTGGCGCGGCGCTACCAAATCCCATTGATTGCAACAATGGGCACACTTCGTGCACTCAAAATCCCGGCAGGCGTCGAAACCATTGTCTGTCGAGCGGGTGATACGCTCGCACTCGGTGCGTTCTCCATACTCCCGATCCGCGTGAGTCATGACGCGCAAGAACCAGTGGGGATGACGTTGCGCTATGGCGAACGGACTGTGTCCATCGCTACGGACTTGGGCGAGTGGGACCAAACACTCCTCGATGCTTGTCGCGATGCCGAGCTTGTCATCATCGAATCAAATCACGAACGTGAACACCTCATGCAGTGTGGCTACACCGCCGCACTCAAACAGCGCATCGCCAGTCGGACTGGGCATCTCGACAACGTGCAAGCAGGGACATTTTTGGCGAATCTCGCAGCTGATGGCAAAAAACGCACAGCATGGCTGGCGCACTTGTCACAAGAAGCAAATACTGCGACGGTTGCGCTCCGTAGCGTCACGTCTGTCCTCAAGTTTCACCAATGTGAGGCGCAGTATCGATCCATCGTGGCATTGCCGCGACAAAAAACCGTCGTATGGGGTGATGCCCAACGGAGTTATCAACTCGATTTGTGGTCAGACACACATAAATAGAACAAATGTTCTATTTATGTGTTATAATCCTCTGCAACGGGCATATCACCCGTACAGGGGGATTTATGATTCGCTTTGGAGTAAGCAGTAGCGACCATCGCCCACGGCAGACGACGTTACTATCGTTGCATGCATTGCTCTTACACACCATTCATGCAGGATTGCGTGTCTGTCGGATACCTGCGGCATACATTGCGCCACTTGCAGAGGCAAGCGCTGAACCGCTGCGGTCACTGGTGCAGCAGTACCAACTGCGCTTAGTCGTGCATGCGCCCATCGTGGCCCCGTATCGGCTCGAAGAATGGTTTGCCACAGTCATTGGGTTCTATGCACAGCTCGACGCATCTGATTCGGTCATCATTTGCCATTTGCCACGCCTCACCAATGCAGACCGTGCGATGTTCGAGCGACTCCCCGCGTGGGTCGTACGGCATCTCGCCATCGAATTGACGCATCAGCCTGCCACACAGCTGATAGCCAGTGTTACCGCGTATCGGGTACCGGTTATTTTCGACACGCTCCATTACGATACGCAGCTTCCATGGCCATACCAACCCATCGAGACCATGTATCTGTGCATGCAAAGCTGGCATGAGCGGACGCCACTGATCCACTTGAGTACACAGGCTACCACCGTGGGTATTCGCGGTACTCCGCCACCACGTGGGCAACACAGCGATGTGCTCGCTCCGATGGGGGCAGTGTGGGTTATTCGGTCCCTCGTCGATACGGGTCAGCCTGCAGACATCGAAATCGAAGCCGATAGCGGGATGCTCGCGTATCGGCAACTCCACGAGACCATCACACGACACGTCCCCGACATTGCGCAGCCATACAGTCTGAGGAGACAGCATGAACCCACCACCAACCACACTCCTGGCACTCTTGAAGCGACCGCGTGACGAGCAACGGTTGCTGGCTGGTATGACCTACCACATCCCGCTAGAGCAGGCAAAACACTTCCACGGTACCACGCAGATTGCATTGTATGTGGGCAGCTGGCACCCACAGTCTCCCTTCTGCGTACGCTACCGGGCCACCATTGTCGATGCCACCATCTGCACGCGTGCAGCCTACATCCTCGACGAGCCCATGCACCCGCGTGCAACAGAGCGCTATCTGGTGCTCCGTGTCAGCAATCTCATCACCCTTGATCCTGTCATCCCCAGTGAACGCTGGCGGCGTATCTCGGTGCATCGCATCAATGATGACGCCCTGGCTCGCACGCCAGAGCTCGGCCAAATCCAGCGCACCTCTCGGCGAATGCCGCATTCAACGGACGCATGGGAATGGTGAACGATTATGGGCACGCATTGGCAAAGGTCGTCACATCCGTGATTAACCGCCCTGGTTCCTCAGTCAATGCATGGAACAAAAGCTCAGAGTGGCCTCTGCCAGGATATGGTTTGAACGTCACAGGGACAGTCGCAGCCGACAACGCATCGGCGTACTGTTGCGACATGCTGATGTCAACCGTATCATCCGCATCACCATGAATCAACAATGTCTTTGGGAACACCGTTAACGACTGCACACGCGGCGACGTCTCTTCGAAGCGTTCGACCCCGCCCATAACCGCCGTCATGATCGGAGCCGTGCGACCATTTGCATATTCATAGGCATATTGTTCGGCGATGTCATAGACCCCACTAATCCCAAAATATCCACAGAGTGCTGGTGCGGTCATCGTGAGCTGCTGGACGGCGGGATCGAGTAACGCCATGGCACTCAACTGCGCACCCGCCGATTGTCCCCCCACAATGATGCGGGTTGGGTCGCCGTTGTACGACGCGATATTCTGCTTTGTCCATGCAATAGCGTTGGCGACATCTTCTACCATGCTCGGATAGGTGGCATCTGGATAGAGTTGATATGCAGGCACGACGACAATCATCCCCTGCGGTACGAGCTTTTGGGCAACGAGCGCATACAATTCTTTGTTACCCGAATTCCATCCACCACCATAGATATAGAGCACGACCGGATACGCTTTATCATCAGCAGGCCGATACACATCGAGTACTTGATGCGACTTGGGTCCATACTTGATATTCTTGGTGAGGTAGGGATACTCTTCGTAGTAGGCATTGCCCACCCGTACGACATTTATGAGGCGCGCATTGTAAATAATTTCTTCGCGGAAATACACGCCTGCAATCGTCAGAACGATCAGGATTCCCGCGAGAACACGCTTCCACAGTGACGAAAACATCGAGTCCTCTTTTCTCCATGCAAATCCATCATCGTCTGCGTTAGCGGACGCTTGATTCCCACCGTGTCACCGGACTATGCGCGGCACCATCACTCGAACCATGAATAACCAGCCCACTCCCGTATTGCGATGCAATCTCGTGAACGGCATCGGTCGCAGCAACGCTACCCAGGATAGCAACCGTCCCGCCGCTCCCTCCCCCGGTAATTTTGGCACCGTACAGTCCGCGTTCAGGACCAATCTTGCGGACAGCTGCGACAATTGCATCGGTGGCGTCTGATCCAAGCCCGCATCCGCCGTAACTTTGGTGTGACTGGTACATCAACTCACCAAGCAACAACGCCGTCTGCACATCCTGATACCCGTGTACGAGCTGCGCATAGAGTTGTACCCGGTGATGCTCATGAATAGGATGGGTGGCAGATGAGCGTACCTGATAGATGCGTGTCGGGTCTATTGTTGTTACCGCGTCGCCGTGCGAACCGTAGCGCATTGAAAAGTCTGCGCCCGAGAGAGAAGCAGGCAAGACATTTTGATAGAATTCGGCGTACTCCGACGGAGATATATTCGCCAGGTAGCCGTTCCAATGCGTGGTAGGCAACCCGTGCTGCTGTGCATGCGCCTCGAGGATACGCAAACCCATGAAAGCCCCCACCCGTACCGACGTGTAATCCGCTCCGCCCACCGAGTGTCGTACACCGGAGTCGACACCCCAGACGCGCAACGCACCAGGGAGCGAAATCCCTGGCAGGAGTTGTGCGGGCTGGCAGCGCAACGCCAATAATGTGTCTGCAACACCAGACGCTGCAGTCATTTGGTCCATAATGCCGCATGGCGCACCGACAACGAGGTTTTCGACCATCTGACACCACAGTGCCAGCGTGGTTGCCTCGATGTCACGACCACAAGCGGCCGCGAGCGCACGCATCGTGGCGACTTCGATTGCCGCAGAAGAGCTCACGCCCTTGCCGAGTGGCACATCCGAATCGACCACAATGGTCACCCCGCCACTCAGATTGACTCCGGTCTGATGCACCAGGATGGTCAACGCACCGACAATATAGCCAGCCCATGCAGTTGCGGGATCGGCGTGTACCACTGCGCGCACTGCTGCAATAGAGACACCGAGTTCACACACGTCACGCGTTGCATAGGCCGCACGTTGGTTGCCCAGCACCGCTGCATCCGCACGGCTTTCGATGAGGACTCGTCCATCAGTGCGGTGTTGGACATAGGCAACAGCCGACAATGCAAGTGGTAACTGCAATACTAAAGAACCGGAGTAATCTGCTATTCCACCCATCACATCGAGTCGTCCGGGTGCCCGGCCAACCCATACTGGCGCAGCTGGGTCGAACGCTGTAGCCAACGTCTGCAGGACTGCCGGTACGTCGATGCTCGGTGACAAAACGGTCATGTTACGCCAAGGCATGGGCATCCTCCAATGGCATCTGATGTTGACGCAGTGCTTCTTGGAGTACTGGCAACACGGTAGCGGCGAGATGTGCATTGGCAAACGCGACCCACGAGACCGGCGAATCGACATCGAGCGGCGCGTCGAGGAGCGTCCCGTTTGCCTTACAGACAACGATGCCCGCTTCACGGGCAATGAGTTCGGTACACACATCATAGGGATGACAACACAGCATCGCTGTCTGCGCGTTTCGTTCTGCCGGGGCAAGCAACAACGGTCGGACATCTGCCAGCCAGCGATCATGCCCGGCGAGGAGTTCGGCAAATTGCCCGCCGGTCGAAATATACTGGTCTTCGAAGCACAATGCTCGGCCCGCAGGTGGTGACCCGAGCAGCATGGTAACAACCATATCATCAACCGCTGCCAGGCGTGCACGTTCACCCGGGAAGAAACGTGCCACATTGCCGAATCCCTGCAGGATGGTCGTCGCCTGTGAAGGGCGTACGGGAAGTGCGATTTCTTCTCCATCCAGGCGATTCATCCGGCGGGCCTGTACTCCGTTGCCACGGATTGCCCAATACTGGTCGCACAGGTGCTGCTTGACGAGCGGAATCTCGGTCATCACTGCCACCGTTATGTCAGATAAGTTGGTTATATCACCACGGTATGGTGCCACACCGGTCAAAATCCAGGCAGAACGTTTTTGGTACATCAACCCGCGAGTCCCATCGATGGGATCAACGATGATGATGTATGCAAGCTCGCTCTGTGGCACACCTGCGGGGAAATCCCGGATACCCGACGACCCCAAACCCTCAGCAACCAGACGAAAAGGGACGATCTCGCCTAACGCAGAAAACTGTTCGACGAGGACGACCTCTGAGACTCGATCAATAGCAAAGATGGTGTCCCCGCCTTCTTCGGCATCGACATGCGCCAACTGTTCGAGCGCACTCGCCTCGCACGCACGGACCACTGCATCGCGAATATGCGCGTGGATGTGCTGTATGGTCTCGCAGAGTTGATTTTCGATGGTCATCGGGCGCCCCCTTCGCTCAAATAGTGTACGTTGCTCACTGCGCGGAGTGCATGCGCACTTGCTTCGGGAGAAGTGTCGTTCAGAAAATTACCGCCGCCGACTTCCGGCCCTGCGAGATACTTCAGCAACCCCGGCTGACGCAGTGGCGGATGGAATGGAATATACGCATGAAAGTCATCGTACGTACTGCCATCGGTCGGGGCCTGATGCAATGGCATGACATAGGGGAACGACTGCTGCCACAAATTATCAAAACGCACCGTGACCGCTTTGATTGCATCGGCCAGAGACGCAGATTCACTGTCACTAAGGTAGTAGAAATGCGACACCCGTCTTTTGGGCACAATGTACACCTCATAGGCGTATCGTGCAAAATACGGCACAAATGCAATGGTGTGTGCGTCTTCAAACAGGATCCGACGACCATCGAGCTGTTCTGCGGCAATGATGTCAGCCATGAGTGCACGCCCTTCGGATCGGGCGTATTGGGTCATCGCCGCGTGTGCGGTTTCGATCGTCTTGAAGACAAAATTCGTGGCGTAGATTTGCCCATGCGGGTGCGGGTTCGACACGCCGACAACTGCACCTTTGTTTTCGAAGCACAGCACATGATTGACCTGTGGGAGTGCGCCTAGGTCATACGTTTGCTGTTGCCATGCTGCAACGACACGCTGGATATGCGCAACCGGGAGCTCTGCGAGTGTGACATTATGAACCGGACTAAAGCAAATGACGCGGGCAATCCCGTCGGCACGACGTGATTGATATGGGGGTACAGGTGGGACGGGCTCGGGAGCTTGGGGACCAACGCAGGGGTGATCGTTATCAAACACAAACACATCGCTGTATGGTGGATTGTGCGTGCCGTGGATGCGCGGATTACCTGGGCACAGATAACATGTCGAGTCATACGCGGGCACATCGGGGAGCGGTGTGCTGACACGCTGCCCTACCCACGGCCGGTTTTGACGATGTGCAGCAATAACGACCCATTCTTGTCGAAGCGGATGCCAACGTTCTTCCCACATTCCGGCTGCGTGATTCATCCCGATTCCTTTTTGACATGGTATGACTGTATTGTAAGTTGAAAACACCGAAATGTGGCATTTTTGTGTATTCAAAACTGAATAATCGCAAACAAAGAGAACGACCCGACCAATCCCCGCTACAATAGGAGATATATTGAGGAGAATGACGTGCGTATTGTCATCGTAGCCAACGCCCCTGTCATCCCGGACCGACGCCTCGGCGCGTGTATTGATGACGCTGATTACCTCATCGCCGCTGATGGAGGCGGGCTGGTGCTAACGGCAATGGGCAGAGCGCCGCAGCTTTTAATAGGGGATCTCGATTCGATTGACGCAGCGAGTTTGGCATTCTTCACCGCTTCGCAGAGCGATATTCGGCGCTTCCCCCGTGAGAAAGACGAAACCGATCTCGAGTTAGCCCTACAGGCTGCTGTATCACTTGGAGCGCATACAATCGATTTGTTTTGCGTGCTCGGCGGACGTTGGGATCACACACTTGCGACCATATCGATGCTCAGTATGCCGATGCTTGCGGATATTCGTGTGCGGATCTATGCAGAACAACAGTGCATCGAACTGATTCGCACGTCGGCAGTAATCTATGGCACTGTCGGCGAAGTAGTGTCATTACTGCCGATTACTCCCACCGTCAACGGGATTACGACGACTGGTTTGGCATATGCGTTGACCAAAGCAACCCTGTACATGGACCATTCGCGCGGGGTCAGCAACGTATTGACTGATACGGAGGCGCGGGTGAGCATCGCAGACGGGTTGCTGCTCGTGGTCCACACAGAATCTAGCGAAAGCACTGCGCATTGAAGTTACCGTCACAATCCCAACAGCATGTAAACAATTAACGGTATGTATCTTTTGTCACAATGCAACAATTGTGGTA
Source organism: Roseiflexaceae bacterium (assembly GCA_041300425.1). Classification (GTDB taxonomy): domain Bacteria; phylum Chloroflexota; class Chloroflexia; order Chloroflexales; family Roseiflexaceae; genus UBA965. Next base: position 1,783 of record JBFYTT010000095.1, on the reverse strand, counting down.
TTGAATAAAGACACTATTGCAAATCATTAAAAGCTATGCTACACTGCTTTTATGAGCTGGGTGTTACTCAATACGTCCAAGTGTTTATCCCCTCGGGGCTTCATTTGTTGCGTACAGGACAAACCACTCCCTGGTCCGCGCATACCAGACATCCCATTGGAAGTACCAACCTTGGAGACAAGAGGAGAGCTAGCGATGAGCTACGCTGACAAGACACTGAATTGTCGCGATTGTGGTGAACCATTTGTATTCACCGCCGGCGAACAAGAATTCTACGCCCAGAAGGGTTTCACCAACGAGCCAACTCGTTGTCTGCCATGCCGGCAGTCACGCAAGTCCCAGATGAATGGGCGCGGTGACAGCATGGGTGGTGGGTACCGCGATCGTTCCGCCAGCAGCGGACCTCGCGAACAATACGCAACCGTATGCGCAGGTTGTGGCAAAGAAGCAACTGTTCCATTCGTTCCCCGCAATAACAAGCCCGTCTACTGTGATGATTGCTTTCAGAATCAGCGCCGTGGATCACGCGCCTAGGGTTTTCCCGACGCTGTGATTTCGTAACAAAACGCTCCCCAAGCAGATGGCGCGATGTGCTTGGGGAGTAAAAATCCCGGTCGACAATTGTCGACCGGGATTTCGTCTGTATTATGCGTGGTGCGTTGGTTGCTTTGACCGCCAAATCGACCAGATGAGCCCAGCCAGACAGAGCGCCAGTAGCAGGATCAATGACGGTGTCAACGGGGCATTCATCGGTCGCGTTGATACGATGATTGGCGCAATGATGAGCGATACGAGATTCATCACTTTGACCATCGGGTTGAGCGCCGGACCAGCGGTATCTTTGAGCGGGTCGCCGACGGTATCACCGACAACCGCTGCCTTGTGTGGTTCGGAATGCTTTCCGCCGTGATGCCCTTCTTCGATGTACTTCTTGGCGTTATCCCATGCGCCACCGGCATTGGATTGATAGACAGCCAGCAACTGCCCAGACAGGATTACCCCGGCAAGGAATCCGCCCAACGCCTCGATACCCAAACCGAATCCAACCAAAATGGGGATTGCGACTGCCATGATGCCGATACCGAGTAACTCGCGCTGTGCCGCACTCGTCGAAATGCTGACCGCTCGTGCATAGTCCGGCACAACCGTGCCTTCCATGATCCCGGGGATTTTGAACTGTCGGCGTACTTCGGTGACGATTTCGGCGGCAGCACGCGCCACTGCACGTATCATCAACGATGAAAACAGCATCGGGACCGAGCCACCAATCAGCAAACCAATGAACACTGCAGGGGACGCCACATTGATCGCCGTGAGCTGTTCGTAGCCGAGTGCCAGTTGGACTTTGCCGACGTCACTGATGTACGAACCGAACAACGCTACTGCAGCGATGACTGCCGATCCGATGGCGATTCCTTTGGTCACCGCTTTGGTGGTATTGCCGACGGCGTCGAGATCATCCATGACATCGCGGGCTGATTTCTCGAGGTTCGACATTTCGCCGATACCATTTGCATTGTCCGAAATAGGGCCAAACGAATCCATCGAAATCGTGTTGCCGGTCAACGTCAACATACCGATACCCGTCAATGCCACACCGTAGAGGACGTGTATGAGATCACTGGCAGCGCTCCCATAGATGAGGATAGAGACAAAAATCGCGCCTGCGATAACGATGGCAGAGTAGGTGCTTGACTCCATCCCGAGTGCTGTCCCTGACAAGATGTTGGTGGCTGCCCCTGTTTCTGAAGCGGCACTGACCTCTATGACGGGGGCAAACTTC
>JBFYTT010000079.1:0-3440 GCA_041300425.1 Roseiflexaceae bacterium | reverse complement strand
CGTGTATTGTTCTGGGGTGTGCTGGGTGCGCTGATTTTGCGCGGCATCATGATTGCAGCCGGCGCTGCGTTGCTGACGCAGTTCCACTGGATTATCTGGATTTTCGGCGCGTTCCTGATCTATACGGGTATCAAGATGGTGACATCGGGCGGGCACGAAGCGGATCCGACGCAGTCCGGCGTGGTCAAGCTGTTGCGGCGCATCATCCCGGTGACCGAAGGGTACGAGGGGCAGAACTTCTTTGTGAAGCACGCCGGTGTGTGGATGGCGACGCCGTTGTTTGCGGTGTTGTTGGTCGTCGAAATCAGTGACTTGATCTTTGCTGTCGATTCGATTCCGGCCATCTTTGCGGTGACCAAAGACCCATTCATCGTGTATACGTCGAACGTGTTTGCCATTTTGGGCTTGCGATCGCTGTACTTCGTGTTGGCAGGAGCCATGGGCACGGTGCGCTATCTGAAGCCAGCGCTGGCGTTCATCTTGACCTTTGTGGGTATCAAAATGTTGTTCCCAGATGCCACCAAGTATCTGCTCGGCACCAAGATGTCCATCCCCGTTGAACTGTCGTTGGGGGTCATTGTGACAACGTTGGTTGTCGCGGTGCTCGCCTCGTGGTTGGCCAATCGGCGTGACGCAGCCCGAGGCACACAAGCCTAATCGGGTTGGTCGCTGCAACCGCCCCGCACGGTACGCCGTGTGGGGCGGTTGTCGTTGGGTACGCGTCGTGCGGGGAGTCCGGGCGAGTGCGGAAGGTGTCGAGCGCTGGAATCTTCGTGCCCTCCTGACGACGCGTGGTTGGCAGAGCTGTCGCGTGCTGCACACCGCAACTGTATGGCTGGTCCGGTCCCGCAGGGGCCGGCTTTCCCCTGCGTCTGCCTATTGGGTTGGTCTGATGCTCCTACGCAGTGTCGCCGGGCACAAACACGGTCCACTGCATTGCAGTGGACCGACGTATGGATTAGATCGTTGACAGGTACCGCGCTCTGCTAGTTAGTTCCGTTGGCCGTAATACAAGAACCCGAAGCCTGCGCAGCCGCAGATAAGCATGAGCATGACCAGCGGCTGTGTGCCCCAGAGGTGGAGACTGTCGACGATGCCTGTCGTGGTCTGGAGCGCAGGATTTTTGGAGATGGGCTGGGTCAGCGGTTGCATCGGGGCCGCGGTCGGGAGCACGATTGCGGTCGGCTGGATGACCGGTTGCTGGGCCGCGACGGCTACGACCGGTGCCGTCTGAACGGCGGTTGATGCATCGGCAGGGGCGGGATTACTCACGCTCAGCGCCGTCGCAACGGGTACGGTGGTTGCATCGGGCAGCGCTGTGGCGATGGGGGCGGTTATATCACTGGCGCGACCACTGACAGTCGCGACGGGCAGTGCAGTGGCATCCGTTCCCGCGCCGGCAACATCGGTTGCGACGGGGATCGCTGTGGGGAGTGGCTCGGCAGTCGCCGTGGGCGTTGGTTCGGTTGTTGCGGTGGGCACCGGCGTATAGGTCGGCGGTACAACGGCAGCTGTCGACATGAGACGCTCTTCGGCGTATACCTGCCCCGTACGACTCATCAGGGGCACCAGCAGGGTACATGCCATGACGCTGATGATAATGGGAACGGTGAAACGGGTCATAGAACACCTTGCTACTACAGCGTGTACGAAAATATACCACACACTGTCGTAGAAAATGCTGCCACAATACACTTCTGAGGCGTCTCAGTGCTCTTTGATCTACTTTGTCATGAACTTGTAATCGATGTGTGCGGTAATCCTATAATCGTTATTATTGACACAAAAACGTAATAGTGGTATAAATAAGCATTCGAGCAAAAAAGGAGAATGCGATGCGTGAACACGAACATGCCCAGATGGAAGCGACGAACGGTGCGTTGGTGGTGTTGCAATCGGTGGCAGTAGCGGTCGATGTGGTGGGCATGTACGTTGCGATGGAGACCACGCAAACCTACCAAAACCCGACCGACGATGTGTTGGAGGTGCGGTACACGTTCCCCATGCCGGCTACGGCTACGTTGCTGGGGGTATCGTTTACGGTGCGCGGCAAGACATTTGTGGGGCAGGTGCATCCGGCGCCTGAGGCACGTGCACGCAAGCAAAAAGCAGTCGATGACGGTGATACGGTGTTGTTGTTGACGCACACCGCCGGCCTATACACGGCGAATATCGGTAATCTCGGGGCAGGTGAGTCGGTCGTCGTGACGGTCCGTAGCAGTGAATTGCTGGTTCCCAATGACGGTACGTTGCGGATAGCGGTACCAACGACTATTGCGCCGCGCTACGGCAACCCGGCTGCGTCGGGGCTGAGTCGCGAAGACGCGCCTGAGACGGATATTGACGTGGTCTATCCGTTCAGCTATACGGCCCAGATACACGGTGTGGGCGCGGCGCAGCTGACGGTGCCGAGTCACGTGGCACAGATTGTGCAGAGCGAAGCTCTGACGACGGTGCGGATCGACGGCGCGACGATGGATCGTGACGTGGTGCTGTTGGTGGGCGGGTATGCCGACTACCGGGCGAGCGTGCAGGGGATGCATGCGGGGCAACAGTGGTATGCAAGCTTTGTGCAGATCCCGGTGTTGGCAGACCAAGTCGACGAGCCGATGCATGTCAAATTGCTGGTCGATTGTTCGGGGTCGATGGGTGGGACGTCGATTGTGCAGGCACGTAGCGCGGTAACGCGGTTGTTGTCGTTGTTGCGAGACGGGGATTCGATTGCGGTGACGCGTTTCGGCAGCAATGTCGTCGACGTGACGCCGGGGCTGATGACGGTTGGGCAGACCGTGCGCAAACAGATGCAGCAGTGGATCAAGACCATCGATGCCGACCTGGGTGGGACCGAGACTGTCAACGCATTGACACATGTGCTTGCCATGCCGACCAACGATCATCCGTGTGTGGTGATTTTGTTGACCGATGGCGAGGCATATGGGATTGCGGCAGTCGCCGGTAAGCTGAGCAAGCTCGGTCACGCGGTCTACCCGTTGGTGATTGGGCATACGCCGGCCGACAGCGAGTTGCGCAAACTCGCCGAGGCGACGCGCGGATTTTGTGAGTCGGTGACTCCCAACGAGCGTGTCGACGATGCCATCATGCGGGTGGCGCAGCGCATCCGGTCGATCCCGGTGGCGAAGTCGGTGCTCGAGACTGGCGCTGCGGTGCGTGCCTGGCAGAGCGGGGTAGTGCCACAGTTCCGCGGCTTGCATCAGTTGGTGACGGGGGCCATGGATCGTCCCGCAGAACAGGTGTTGCAGGTCGACGGTGTGGCATACCCGCTGACGACGCAGGTCGTGCCCGAGGCAATGATTGGTGACTTTAGTCGGACGGTGGCAGCGACGCATCTACCCAATCTGACCAGTCAGTTCCGCATCGACTGGGCGGTGACGCATCAGTTGGTGACCGACGAGACGGCGCTGGTCGCGGTCGCGGTACAT
>JBFYTT010000048.1:0-3580 GCA_041300425.1 Roseiflexaceae bacterium | reverse complement strand
CTGACACCCTCGTCCTGCGTCGGCGTGCCGCGCTGACAAACACTGCAGGCGGGGTCGCTGGAGTTGCCGCGAGTACCCCGTGGCTCTACCTGCTCGATGCACTCCGGTTGACACGCACATCGTGGCCCTAGACTACTTGCCCTGCCGCACTGTGCGGCTTTCGTTTACCAGAGCTCTTGCCGCCGCAGCACGGACCGCATCAATCCCCCTGATACAGCGCCATACCCGTATCAGTGATTCGCTCGACCCCCATTGCAATCCTGCGTCGGGGGGTGAGTGGTACTGAAAACATAGAAAAACATCTATATTGACAGACATCTATATTCGTACTATACTCCGGTCAGAAAGGAGCGTGTACACAGTGATTAACACACCAGACGTCGCCCAACACGACGCACTTGTCGCCTGTTGCAAGGCATTAGCAAGCCCTATACGCATGTCGATGGTACGGCTCATCCATGCCTCCAACGAGCCGTTGTGTGCGTGCGATATCGAGCAATCGTTCGACCTCAGTCAGCCGACGATTTCGCACCATTTGCGCATCCTGCGTGACGCAGGGATCATCGCGGCGACAGCCCGCGGCACCAATGTCTACTTTCACATCGAGCGCGCCCAACTGATGGCGCTTGCCTGTTGCATCGAACAATTCGCACAACCGAACGGAGTCTCCGCATGACCAGCATCAACCCAAACGACATCTATCTCAAAGTTACCGACACCTATCGCGCGGTCGCCCTCGACAGCAGTGCATGCTGCGGCACCAACAATTCATGCTGCGGGAGCGATCTGTACGACATCGACCTGAGCGGTGCACCTGCCGATGCAGTCTCCAGCAGTCTCGGTTGCGGTAATCCACAGGCGATAGCCGCACTGCTCCCCGGCAATGTGGTCCTCGATCTCGGTTCCGGCGGGGGCTTGGATTGCTTTTTGGCGGCAGAGCGCGTCGGCCCTACCGGGCGGGTCTATGGTGTCGATATGACCGACGAAATGCTGACGTTGGCCCGGCGCAACGCCGAGGCTATCGGGGTGCAGAATGTCGAGTTTCGCAAGGGCCTCATCGAACAGCTGCCGTTCCAAGACAGCAGCACCGACGTGATCATTTCAAACTGTGTCATCAACCTATCGCCAGACAAACCCGCTGCCATGCGTGAGGCGTTCCGCGTACTCCGCACCGGCGGCCGTATCGCCATGTCGGACGTCGTCATCGACGGCACGCTCAGTGATTTGTCGGTCGACGAAGCGACGATTCGTGCCAGTCTCGACTGGTCGGGGTGCATCGGTGGGGCATTGACCATCAGCGACTTCACCCGCATCCTGCAACAGGCGGGCTTCGTTGATGTCGCCATCACCGTCACCCAACACTACGCACCGGGTGATTTGTATGGACTGATGCCGGCCACCCTGCACGAAGGTCTCAATGACGCCGAACGTGCCGACATGGGCAACCTGATTGCGCGCTTCGCCAGCGCACAGATTACCGCGCGCAAGCCACAGGGCGGTTGCTGCAGTTAGTTCCCGAGGAGAAGTCATGGATCTTGCCACCCGACGTGCCTTCTGGGCTGCATTCGCTGCCACTATCTGCTTCTTTGCAGCGTTCTATGCGCTCATCGTGCCGTTACCGCTCTACATGCAAGCAGAGGGCATTTCGGATTGGCATATCGGCGTTGTCATGGGCGCATTCGGGATTGCGTCCCTCGTTGGTCGTCCGTTTGCGGGCGCACTCAGTGACCGCTACGGGGTCCGACCGGTGATTGTCTACGGCACGATTGCGTTGGCAGTCGGCGGCAGCATGGTGGGGTTGACCACCAATGTGCCACTGCTGTTTGTGTCGCGGCTCTTGCAGGCATCGGGGTATGTCGCGTTCACCACTGCTGCCACGGCGCTCGTGTCGGGGCTGGTTGCTGCGAGTCAGCGTGGTACGGCGTTGGCACGCTATGGTACCGCCGCCAATATCGCTATCACCTTCGCGCCACTGGCGGTCAGCAGTGCCTTACCAGTCATTGGCACCCGCGGGGCGTTTGTTGCCACGGGGATCGCCGCATGCATCGCGGGCCTCGTCATCTGGCAAGTAGTTCCCGCCCAAGCCGCACCAACCGAGCCGCCTGCACGTTTTTCGTTGCTCTCGTTCCCACGCGTCATCTGGGCGGCAATGGCGACGACATTCTGCTTCGGCGTGGGATTTGGCGCCTACTTCCAATATCTGCCGCTCCTGGCCGAACGGCGCGACATCAGCCCGATAGGGCCGGTGTATGTTGTCTACGGTATCGCCATTATTGCGACACGCCTGCTCAGTGGTCGATTCATCGACGGTGCCGACCGGCGTCTGGTGCTATTGCCCGCCACCGTGTTGACGGTCGTAGGCATGATCCTGTTTGCCATCGCAGACAGTCTGCCGTTGCTCATGCTCGCTGCCGCCTGTACCGCATGCGGCGGCGGCCTGTCGCACCCAGCGTTGATTGCCATCCACGTGGACCGTGTGCCTGAGCGTGGCAAAGCAACGGCGGCGTTCTATTTGGCGTTTGATGTGGGCATCGGGATCGGCTCGTGGCTGTTGGCTGTGGTGCTCCACTCCGCTGGCATCAGCATGCTGTATGTCGCAGCAGCTATCGTGTCAGCGCTGGCGTTGATCACGCTACGGAGGATTCGCCCTATTTCGCCCCTTTTGCCAAGCAGTCAGTGAAACGGTATCGCGCCGTCCCCGACAGGGGGGTTCCGCAGTCCAGATGGTGGTGTTGCCATACAGCGGTTGGGCTACGAAAACACCGGCACGCAGGGTTCCTGCGACATCCTCCCCCGTTCCCGTCTGTGCGTGCACATGCAACCCCCCGTCTGCACACAGACGGGGGGTTGTGTACGGACGAGGCAATCAAGGGTTCGAAAGGATTTCTTCGATGTACTCCTCGAGTTCATCGGCGGCGAAGTCATCTTCCGAAATCAACAAATCGTCATCGCTCAAATCGATATCTGACTCGTAGCTCCCATCAGCGGTCTCGTCGACGTTGTATTCCAACGTTTCGCCCTCTGCATCGATCGAATCGATGTTGAACTTCACGGAACTCCCGTCCAACGTGGCCACATCATCGATCGAAAAGGCCACGTCACCTTCGGCATCACTCGTCACAATATCGAGGTCGTAGGCACCGTCGTCGTTGCCGTCAATGACAAAGGTCCCATCTGCATCGTTGTACCGAAATGACACCCGTTCCTCGGAAGCCAGGTCAAAGTCGGTCAACTGCATAAAGTACGCCGAATCAGCGTCCTCGTCTTCGTCACCGAAATAGATGTCGGTGTCGTCGTCTCCATAACTTTCGAGCCATAGATCGTCGAGGCTATCGCCGAATCCAATTTCGCTCGCTTCTTCGGACACCGCCAAATCATCGATATGGATCACTCTGCCGTCGTTGAACGCAGTAATTGCGTAGTTGTCGGTTACGCTACTGGTCATCTGCAACGAAACACTCTCGCCAGCGGGGATCCGAATCATCGGCGCACCGCGGTTATCCCATACACTTGGACCAGATTTGACCACCGAAATCGTCGCGCCGTCGATTTCGTTAATCAACTCCCCATCCAAGTACCC
>JBFYTT010000040.1:0-3408 GCA_041300425.1 Roseiflexaceae bacterium | reverse complement strand
ATGTGTCGTTTTCGGTCCGCGCCGGTGAAATCGTCGGTATTGCAGGTGTCCAAGGGAACGGCCAAACCGAACTCGTCGAGGCAATAACCGGACTAAGCGCCCCGCGCGCTGGCACCATTATGCTCCACAACGAAGTTATCAGTGGACGTGGTACCAACGTGGCTATCGCAGCTGGTATGGGCCATATCCCCGAGGATCGCCATCATCATGGGTTGGTACTGAGTTATTCGATTGCAGACAACATGGTATTGTCAACATATGACATCGAACCGTTTTCGCACCAGTATGTCATCAACAAAGACGCCATCAATGCCCAAGCGACGACCCTGGTCGACAACTTTGATGTGCGTACACCGAGTATCGAAGCGCTCGCGTCGACCCTTTCAGGCGGCAACCAACAAAAAGTCGTCGTCGCACGAGAACTCGCCCGCCCGCTCAAACTCCTGGTTGCCGCACAGCCCACTCGTGGGCTCGATGTCGGTTCGATAGAATTCATACACACCCGCATTGTGGCCCAACGCGATAGTGGCAGTGCCGTTTTGCTCGTATCGGCAGAACTCGACGAAATCCTTTCGCTCGCCGATCGCATCATTGTGATGTTCCATGGCCGCATCATCGCCGACATCCCGAGCGCTGAGGCACACCGCAACACGATTGGGTTGCTGATGGCCGGCGTCACGACGAAACAAGAGGTACCCGCATGACACCTTCTCCCGCGCAGACCCCTCGTACGTGGCAGACCATGCTGACTCCGTTATTGGTTCCTAGTCTAGCCATCTTCACCGCCCTCGCCATCGGCGCGGTCATTATAGTGGCGACTGGTGCAGATGTGCTGGCTGCATACGGCGGGCTCTTTATGGGGGCAATCGGCAGTCCGCGTTCGATTGCCTATACCCTCGTAGAAGCCACGCCGTATATCTTCGGCGGACTCGCCGTATTGGTCGGCTTTCGTGGTGGGCTTTTCAACATCGGTGTCGAAGGCCAAATAGCGGTCGGTTCGATGTGTGCAGCCATCGTGGGTGCATTTGTTGATTTGCCGTTTGGCCTACATGCCCTGGTCGCATTTGCTGCCGGAGCACTCGGTGGTGCAGTGTGGGGTGCAATCCCAGGCTGGTTGCGGGCACGTACCGGGGCCCACGAGGTCATCACCACCATCATGTTCAACTACATCGCTATCCGGGCGACAGACTACCTCATCAAAGTCCCGTTTGTTGACACTGAGTCTTCCGCCCAGCGTACCCCGTTCATTGCTCCCGGGGCTGAGTTGCCGTTTTTGTTTGGGCCAGATTACCGACTCCATGTCGGGTTCCTCATCGGGATTGGAATGGTGTTTTTGACAAACTGGCTACTCAATCGGACCATCATAGGCTTCGAAATTCGCACAGTCGGTGCAAACCCCGATGCTGCAGATTACGCCGGCATGAATGTCGGCCGCACGTTGGTCACAACCATGGCGTTGAGTGGACTCTTGGCCGGGATGGCTGGGGCAATCCAAGTGTTGGCGCTCGAACACAACCTCAAAGCATCGTTCTCAGCAGGGTACGGCTTCGACAGTATTGCCATTGCACTCCTCGCAGCAAGTAATCCGTTGGGTGTCATCCCCGCTGCGATTTTCTGGGGCGCGTTGCGCAACGGTGCCGGGTTGATGCAGCTCAACTCAGGGATTTCCATCAATCTGATCAACATCGTACAAGCGCTGGTCATCGCTTTTGTCGCGGCCGATCAGATTGTGCGCCAGATTTACCGTATCCGTAGCGCAAAATCGAGCAACATCAAATTGACGCGTGGCTGGGGCCGATAGGAGCGATCGAGATGAAAACATTCTTTACCCGCGAACGCGTCATCGGCATCATTGGGATCCTGACCGCACTCGCACTGGTGTATTTGGTGCAACAATCTGTACCCGCTGGTGCAACCTCGACACTGCGCATCCCGTATGCGCTTGGTGCACCGGGTGACGCACCCCTGATTGACATTGTGTTGCCCACGGCAATCAGTATATGGGTGATGGCCAGCGCGCTGGTAGTGGCAGCCATTGCAATGATGATCCGGCAACGCATCGACCTCGCACCCACTTACATGGGTGCAGTGATTGGCGTTACTATTTTGAGCATTCTTTTGACTGCGATTGTCAACGACCGCACCGACATCGTCGACATGTTGGGTCGCATGATTCGCTTGGCCACTCCGATTGCCCTCGGGGCATTGGCCGGCATTTTGTGTGAACGATCCGGCGTCGTCAATATAGCCATCGAAGGCACGATGCTCTTCTCTGCCTGCGTTGCCTATATCGTGTCGTTGCTCACGGGTAGTGCCGTTATTGGGTTGTTGGCGGCAATGATTGCTGGCAGCGGTATTGTGATGATTCACGCGGTCCTTTCGCTCCATTACAAGACCGACCAGATTATTTCCGGCACCGTTATCAACATCCTGGCAGTCGGTGTGACCGGTTACCTACGGACAAGTGTCATCTTGCCGCTCCAAATGACCGGCTATGCAGGTGCAGCACTGCCACAAATCAATATCCCCTTGTTGGCACAAATCCCCGTATTGGGGCCGATGTTCTTTCAACATCGACCCATCACCTACCTCATGCTTATCCTCGTACCCGTCACCAGTTACATGCTGTTTCGCACGGCCTGGGGATTACGGACCCGCGCCATCGGTGAACACCCACGTGCGGCAGACACCATGGGCATCAATGTCAATCGCATGCGCTACATGAATGTCTGGATTTCGGGCTTTTTGGCAGGTTTGGCCGGTGCGTGGTTTTCGATCGAGGCGAGTTATAACTTCGATGATGTCATGACGAATGGACGCGGTTTTATTGCTCTGGCTGCCATGATCTTTGGCAACTGGACACCGTTCGGTGCGCTTGCAGGAGCCTTGCTGTTCAGTGCTGCCGACGCTTTGCAAATCAAAATCCAAGGCTTTGACTTTGCACTGCCATCGCAATTCGTGCAGATGCTCCCATACGTCATTACCGTAGTGGTACTCGCCGGCGTGATTGGTCGAGCACGTCCACCTGCGGCATCTGGCAAAACGTACGAACCCTAAATCGGTCGGATCGACGACACGCACAGGTTGCCCTGTGCGTGTTTTTTGTTGCAGCGCGTGTCAAAATAATGAATTTCTCATGAATTCCTGATAGTATTATGGCAATTATGTGCGAGAGGCAGATTGATGGGTAGTGAACTGATTTTGATCTTTGTTTTGTTGCTTGCCAACGCGGTTTTTTCGGGGACCGAACTGGCCATGGTATCAGCCCGCAGAGGCCGGCTCCAGCAGAAAGCCGACGACGGAGTAACGGGTGCCGCAGTCGCACTTGCCCTCCAGGACGACCCAAATCGGCTCTTGTCGACGGTCCAAATCGGCATCACATTAATCAGTACCCTCACCGGCGTGTAT
>JBFYTT010000411.1:0-4315 GCA_041300425.1 Roseiflexaceae bacterium | reverse complement strand
CACCCGCTCCGCAACGACTGTTCCGACGGTACAGGCTACGCCGACGCCGCCACTGCCGAGTCATACCCCTGCGCCCACCATTGGCGTCGTTGACAGTGTCCCAAGCCCTACATACACACGCTTCACTGCATTAGATCGGCGCAGGTTGTATCGCCAAATCTGGCGCACGGTCAATCAGCAGTACGTCTATCCCGACTTCAACGGGGCGGACTGGGCAGCGGCAGAACGCGGCTATGACGAACGCATCAACACCGCACCGAGCACCGAAGCGTTTTATGCGATTGTCCGCGAGGCAATAGAATCCCTCGGCGATGACCACACGCGCTTTGACTCGCCCCAAGACGCTGCGGCCGACGAAGCCCTCTATTCGGGGACTGCTGGGTATGCGGGCATTGGGGTCATGCTCCGCGATTTACCGGACGAAATCGTGATTATCCGTATTGCCCGAGACGGACCAGCCGACCGTGCGGGTGTGCGCATTTACGACACCATCACGGCGATTGATGGTCGGGCTGTGGCTGATTTCATCGCCAAAGACGAGGATTATGGCCCCGCAGTACGCGGACCCGTGGGCACTACGGTCACATTGTCGATACGCCGCGGCACGCAGATCCTCGAGATTTCGATTGTCCGCAATGCGATTCCAGGCGATGCATTCCCCGAAGCATTCGCACGGATGCTCCCGGGGACAACGGTCCAGCTGTTGACCATCGATAGCTTCAACCGCGAAAACCTGCGAGAAATGGTCGTTGCTGCGCTCGACGAAAGTACTGTTCCGGGAGTCATTCCGACGGGGCTGATTATCGATGTCCGCGAAAACGGCGGGGGTTCGGTCGAAGCAATGTCGCAAATCATCGGATTGTTCGCCGACGGCGGCGTCCTCGGCGAGGCTGTTGGTCGCAACGACGCAATCCCCATCACCGTCGATCCAGGTTTTGTGCTGCCACGGTACGCCGACATCCCTATTGCTGTGTTGACCAGCGAAGGAACGGTCAGTGCCGCCGAAATGTTTGCGTCGGGGATGAAGAGCCTGCGTCAAGCGACACTCGTCGGCACAACCACTGCTGGTAACACCGAAAATCTCTACCCGTACGACTTCGACGATGGGTCGGTGTTGTGGCTCGCCGAAGTGCTGTTCCGCCAAAATGACGGGACATACGTCGATAACATCGGGGTGCTCCCCGATATCACGGTACCAGCGAACCCCGATTCCTATGAGCCGAACACAGACCCCGTCATCCAAGCGGCACTGCAACAGTTGACTCCGTAGCTTCTTCCACAGAAAACACCCCCTGCAGCGTGTGCAGGGGGTGCTTTCTATTGATGATTACACCGGTCGTCGCTTGTGCCAATCTGTCTGCATCTGATAGACATCCGAAACACGGAGCAACTCTGCTTCGCTGAACGCAGGACCGATAAGCTGCAACCCGACGGGCAATCCGTTATCGAATCCGCACGGAACAGAGATCCCCGGCAAACCTGCCAAGCTGACCGGTAACGTGCAGACGTCTTGGAGGTACATAGCTACTGGATCGTCCGTGTTTTCACCGAACTTGAAAGCCACATTTGGTGACGTGGGGGCAGCGATGATGTCCACATCGGCAAACGCCGTCGCGAAATCTTGGCGAATCAACGTCCGCACCTGCTGGGCACGCTTGTAGTATGCATCGTAATATCCAGCAGACAATGCATAGGTACCGAGCATGATGCGGCGCCGGACCTCTGGTCCGAACAAATCACCGCGGGTCGCATCGAGCTGCTCACGATAGCTGTCGCCCGCACTGCGATGTCCGTAGCGGACGCCATCGAAGCGTGCCAGGTTCGACGACGCCTCGGCGGTAGCGACGATATAGTACACCGGCAGTGCGTAGCCACTATGCGGGAGCGAAATCTCTTTGAGAATCGCGCCCATTTGCTTGAGCACATCAATCGCGGCGCGTACCGAACGTTCGGTTTCTTTTTGGATGCCGTCCACAAAGAGTTCGCGCGGGATCCCGATGCGTACTCCCTTGAGGTCGCCGCCAAAGGCTGCCAAATAGTCAGGCACAGCCAACGGTGCCGACGTCGCGTCGTGGTCGTCTTGACCTGCGATAACTTGGAGCATCATGGCTGCATCGCGGGCTGTCCACGCCATCGGACCAATCTGGTCAAGCGACGACGCAAATGCCACAGCGCCATAGCGTGAGACACGTCCATACGTCGGTTTGAGCCCCGTAATGCCGCAGAGCGACGCTGGTTGGCGGATCGAACCACCTGTATCGGTACCCAATGTACCAGCCGCCATACCGCCTGCGACTGCTGCTGCAGAGCCGCCAGACGACCCACCAGGCACACAATCGCGGTTCCATGGATTGCGGGTCAGCTGATACGCGCTGTTTTCGGTCGAAGAGCCCATGGCGAACTCATCCATGTTGAGTTTGCCCAAAATAACTCCACCGGCAGCCTTGAGTCGCGCGACTGCGGTTGCATCGTAGGGTGGGATATACCCTTCGAGCACCTTCGAGGCACACGTCGTCGGCAGCCCTTCGGTGGACAATACATCTTTGATACCAAGCGGGATTCCCAACATCGGTGTGCGCTCACCTGCCTTGAGGCGTACATCTGCAGCAGCTGCTTGCTGGAGTGCACCTGCGGTATCGACATGGAGATATGCCCCTACATCGCCGTCGTGGCCAGCAATCTGCGTCAACACAGCCTCAGTCAATGCTACAGCGCTTAGTTCACCGGCGTCGAGCCGTGTGCGCATGTCTGCAATGGTCAAATGGTGTAGGTTCATGCAATCATCCCGTTCAATAGCCTTTGTTGCGGCCAGTAACAATATCGACAAAGGTCTTGATGCAAATCTTGATATCGAAGAGCAATGACCAATTCTCTACATAGTATAAATCGTATCGTGTACGGTCCTCGATACTGGTGTCGCCACGTAACCCGTTTGCTTGCGCCCAGCCGGTGATACCGGCTTTTTGTTGGTGACGGCGCATGTAATACGGGATTTCTTGGCTGAATCGTTCGACCCACAGCACTTGTTCTGGGCGCGGCCCGACAACAGACATCTCGCCACGGATGACATTGATAAAATTGGGTAATTCATCGAGCGATGTGCGCCGCAAAAACGTGCCGGTGCGCGTCTTGCGCGGATCGTCTTTGGTTGTCCACGAGGCCAGATCAGGGGCATCGACGCGCATCGTGCGGAACTTAATCGTCGGGAACGGGATACCGTCGATGCCCACTCGAGGCTGCACAAAAAACGCCGGGCCTGTTGATTCGAGCTTGATGAGTACCGCAATCAGCATCATCAACGGCGCTGCAACCAACAACACCAATGACGCAAAGGTAACATCAAAGAGTCGTTTGTGGGCTTGATTCAGCGGATTAGCAAGCGCCCCATTGCGGACGTTCAACAACGGTAACCCGGCAACTTCGTTTTCTGAGACGACGTTGTTGGTTATCAGCGTAAATGCGTCGGGATAGAGCTTGACCTCGACATGGGCGTCTTCGGCACGCATAATGATGTCAAAGAGCTCGTGCGACGCACGTCCCGACAGTGCCACGATGACCAAATCGACCTGTTGTGCCTTGATAATGTCGCCGATGTCATCAAAGTTACCCAAAATCGGCACTGACGAAATACCGGATTCAGGCACAATATCCGATGCAAATCCCACCACGCGATAGCCCAAACTATCATCCCGCGTAATCGATCGATAGACCAATTGTCCTGGCTCGAGTGCACCAACAATGAGCACCCGCCGGGTATCGACCCCACGACGACGCAGTTGCGACAACAGAGATCGATAGACCACACGGAACAATATGGACCAGAACAGGACCAGCACCCACCCACCGATAAGTAATGATGTATCAAGGACTACGTCGGGCAATCCGAACTGCGGCGCCAAAAGATTTGTCACATATGCCACAAAGACGCCAATTGAGGTCGCCGAAAGCATCTTAAAACTCTCGTCAATCCGCGAAACACCGCGCGGGAGACTGTACATGCCCGCAATCAGGTAACTCACGAACGTCGCGCCGTTGAGCACTGCGACATACAAAATGCGCCCACCCTGCGGCGAATTGTCAAACAGCAACTGCCCTTCGAATGACAATGGTCGGACAAACCAGTACCAAACAAACAGTGCCAAATTGGTTGCCAGCACATCGGCACAAATCGCTGCAGCGAGCACAAAGATTCTATTTCTCCAGAGGTGTCGAATCATAATGCTGACCCTCGGGCAGCGCGCTGTGGTCGCAATCGATTGCGCACAAGCGCAGTCTGTTCGGCAATCGTAATCCCTGACTCGATCAACCAACGGAC
>JBFYTT010000399.1:0-3807 GCA_041300425.1 Roseiflexaceae bacterium | reverse complement strand
GCTATCGAGTACTGCAGGAATCGTTTCGGTGTTGAGTTTGATGGCATGACTTTGACTCGGGTAGTTTACCAAGGTAACCTGTGTCGCCGATTTATCGAGGCCGTAGCGTGACTGCGTGATGGCGGTGGCGTTCCGCGTGCTGTCGAGCAATGTATTGATGGATCGCTCCGGGTCGGTGCCCGTGAGTTGCAGATACTGCATATCAATAAACGCAGTGCTCAAAAAAGCAGACGTCTGCGTAATCCACAACCGGCGTTTACTCGTGTCGGTAACCTGGGTGCTTTTTGGGTCTTCGGAGACAATCCCCGCACTATACCCATGTTCCTCGGTCGCCACCATCCCCGTCACAGAGAAATCCGAGTAATAGCGTTGGATCACCGTGGTGTATTCGACACGCTCTGCAGGCGTACATGTATCCATACCCGTAGGGCATCGATCTTGGATTGAATTGACCAGCCACTGGAGGCGATATTGATGGCCGACCAGCCATGGTGTTGCACTGGTCTCGTAGTAGGTTTGCGCCGAGAAACCGACAACGCTACCGGTGTAGTCGTAGACGGGCTGTAGTGGCACCGACAATGTCAACTCATTCGTACTTTTGTTGCCGTTGGAATCGTAACTCCAGCTAGCACTGATACCGTAGGGGGCAAGTTTCGCTTTATCGAGCCACGCAGGGACATTACTGTCTGCGGGGCAGGGTGATGTGGTCGTACATGCCTTGACTGGGAGATTGCCGGTCGAACCCGCACTCACCGGCACACGCACTTCCAACATCGCAGTGACTTTCACGTCGCCGTTATTGGCTTTACTTTCGGTAGACATATACAGCGGACTATTTGCAAACGTCGTGTCTTTGATGCGCTCGATCTGACCAGCGTTATCATCCTTGGGCCAGTCATAGATGGCGTTGTTGGCACTCAGGAGGGTGCGATCCACCGGAGCAATCTGTAGGTCGACCACGAGTGGTCGAACGACTGTCGACGTGTTATTGATGCGGAGGTGCATCGGCGTGTTTTCGCCGTAGACAGTATTGTCTTTTGCATTTTTGGCAATGTCGTACGCGTCGGGTATTTTGTCGTTGTCGTTATCGTCATCGAGAAAATCAGGAATGAGATCTCCATCGGTATCGGCACAATTGGCAGTTTGATTTTGTATTTTATCGACGCACTCAATCCCATCAGCGACCCCATCACCGTTGGTATCGCTGACCAACGGCGAAGAATAATACGAAAATCCACCATACGTTGATGGATACTTTACCTCGACACCGTCACTCAATCCATCACCGTCCGTGTCGGAATTTTTGGGCCGCGTGCCCAGGAGTTTTTCCTGCGCATCCGTCAACCCATCGGAATCACTGTCAGCGAGCAACGGGTCTGAGCCATACAGCGCTTCTTGGCTGTCGGTGAGACCGTCACCATCGGTGTCGACAGAATCAGCCGCATCAGCGCGGCTTGCAGTGCGACCAGTGCTACTCGAGAATAATGGCTGGTCGAGCACCGAAACTCCAGCGGCAGGCAGCGCAATCGGCACTCCCTGCTGGAGTGGCGACACCAGCGGGTTAAACAAGGCTGGTGGTACTTCAGGTTCGGGGGTTGGATTCATCTGATTGCCCGTGGCAGCCGCTGCGCGTGGGATATTGGCGTACGGTTGATAGCCGATGAGAAAAACCATGAGCAGCGTGAATGGAACACTCAGTCGCTTGGCATGCTTCAACAACGCTCCGGCAATCCCGACGACTCCTATCAACGCGAGGGTCGAAAGGAGCCAGCGCAATACAACCGCACTATCAAGTTGCACATACTCGCTGATGACATAGAGCGGTTGA
Organism: Roseiflexaceae bacterium; assembly: GCA_041300425.1. GTDB lineage: Bacteria > Chloroflexota > Chloroflexia > Chloroflexales > Roseiflexaceae > UBA965. The sequence goes on along the minus strand of JBFYTT010000399.1, from coordinate 1,979 downwards.
TTCACGAAGTTCTGTAATGCCAATCCGGAGCGCGCATAGGCAAAAAATGTCGACCGAATCGTGCTCTGTACGGCACCTTGTGACCCATTCGCCGGGAAAGAAAGCTTCAGCTCCAGCGCAGACGGTAATCCATCACTGTCAACGACGATGTGCCCCGTACCCGTGGCAGATTTGAGCTGTGCCGACTGGGCCAACGATGTCCATTCATCGCGGTATGCGATGCCATTGGAACTGTCGATTTTGAGCAACCGCTCGAAATGCGCGGCGAATGCCTTACCGTCGAATTCGAACGCGTAGCCTGGGTTTGCTCCGTCGACAGCGTTGGCATTGACCACGCCCGACAAAAATGTGAGCGTATTGATCTGTGCGACGTTTGTATTTGCTTTGACCGTTTGCCAATCCGAACCGGGCTGTCGCATGTACGTCTGCCCACGCTCACGGCGGACCTCCAGCATAATGCCATTCTGGTTTTGGATGGTGATCGTACTAGAATTATTTGACTCGTCGACGGCCCCATCAATGATGAGGCGATCGTGTCGGCTTTCTTTACCGATGTTCGTGATGCGCGGAGCATAATCACTGACAGAGTCTATTTCGGTGTGGAACGAATACGCACCACTGAGCTTGGCGACTTCTTGGACACGCCGCATACGTTCGAGCGGGCTGACCCGTTGCTGCGCCGACACCACGAGAAATGTGCTCGTTAAAAGTACAACAATCGAGAGCAACACAGCAGTCGCATACGTGAATGTCTTGTTCATCATTATTCCCCAGTGTGGATTTGATGTAACTATCGACGATAGAGTGATGTATGCATCACCGACTTTTCGTCGATAATCGACGAATGTTTATTCATCTTCGAAGACAAAGTATGGCGAATTATGCGCACAAAGAGGTGCAGTACTCTTCTGAGTGAAGAGTACTGCACGAGTGATGTTGACCGCGGTCTCCGGATTTGTACCGGAACAGACACAAAAAGGATGCGCTTAACCGTGCTCAGCGTCAGCAGATGGTGGCGCGGTCTTCGTAGCGCGTCGCGGGCTCCGCTTTTCGTCGCGCATCGTGGCCAGCATTTTGCCCAATTGCTCGATGCTGACCAAGTTGTGGACGGGGATGAATTCGTCGATATACGGCATGGCCGCTACCATACCCTGGGTGAGGGGTTGATAGCGCGGATTACCCAGCAGTGGATTCAGCCATATCAGGCGGTGGCACGAGCGTTGCAATCGAGCCATTTCTTGGGACAAGAGCGTCGGATCACCGCGGTCCCAGCCGTCGCTGATGACGAGGACGACCGGACCGCGTGACAGGACACGGCGCGACCAGCGCACGTTGAATTCGCGGATGGTATTGCCGATGCGTGTGCCGCCCGACCAGTCGAGTACCTGTTTGCTGACCAGGGCGACCGCATCGTCGACATCGCGCGAGCGGAGCAGTCGCGTCACGCGGGTCAGACGCGTACCAAAGACGAACGATTCGACGTGGTCCATCCCGTCGTTGAGGGTGTGCACAAATTGCAGCAGCATACGGCTATAGCGGTCCATCGAGCCGCTGATGTCGCACAGCACGACGAGTGGACGGCGTCGGTAGCGCGGCGACCGATACGACAGGTGGAGCGGCTCGCCGGCCGAACGCATGCTCGAGCGCATGATGCTGCGCAAATCGATAACGCCACGGCGTTTGTCGCGACGAGACCGCCGCGTCCGCCGCAAGGCAGGGCGCCACTTCATGCGGCGCATCATGTCGCGCGCTTGTTGGACTTCGTCGTGCGAGTAGCTGCCGAAGTCGCGCGTGCGCAGGGTCTCGCTGCCGCTGTAGACCATAGTCGCGCCGACTTTTTGCTCTTCGAGGTCGTCGGGGTTCTCGCCTTCGTTGTCGTCCCCTGCCCCCGGCTTTCGGCGCGGCAAACGCAACGGTCGTTGCGGGACGCGTATGACCGGCAACGTCGTCTCTTGGACGTCAATTGCCGACAGTCGCCG
>JBFYTT010000342.1:0-4045 GCA_041300425.1 Roseiflexaceae bacterium | reverse complement strand
ATCCTCAAGCAACTGGGTACACCGTGCTTAATCCATCAGCCATCGTACAACATGTTCGACCGCTGGATCGAAGAGACCGGATTGCTCGACGTGCTGGGTGACGAAGGCGTCGGTTGTATTCCCTTCTCACCATTGGCCCAAGGCATGCTCACAGACCGCTACTTGCAGGGCATCCCAGACGGGTCACGCGCTGCCAAGCCGCATGGCTTCCTCAAAGCCGACCGGGTCACCCCCGAACGCCTCGCCATTGTCGGCAAGCTCAAACAACTCGCCAACGAGCGCGGTCAGAACACGGCACAACTGGCACTCTCGTGGGTGCTCCGCGATGCACGTATCACCACGGCACTGATCGGCGCGAGCTCGGTCGAGCAGATCACCGAGTGTGTCGGCGCACTGGCTGCAGCACCATTGAATGCAGTCGAGATCGCCCGGATCGAATCCATCCTCAAGGGCGAATGACCACCGCACACACAAAAGCCCCGCACCGTCAGGTGCGGGGCTTTTGTTGCGTTTGAGCATCTAGGTGAGGGTTGCGATGGTCGTAGCCATCGACGTCGCTGCCGAGGGATCGAGGACACCAACCACAAAGTCGCACCGCCAGACCTGTGTCGCGCCTATGGAGCGCAGGTTGCCTTTGGCTTTCTCTGTGGTATAACCCTCGGGTTCTGCGGTTGCGGGCATCGCAAAGCCCAAACAGTCTTGGTCGGGTGTGCGTGATATCCAGCGGATCAGGTATGGCAATTGCTCGGGCCGGTGCGCCACATAATCAGCGGTACCGTCCGGCAAGCGTTGCATACTATGGGCCCAGCCAGCTGCATCGCCTGCCGCATCGATCGTAAACACGACCTCGGGGTCGAACCCCAACCCGGGCGTCAACACCGTCGCTGGGGCCGGATCGACGGCCAACGCGTCGATGAACGCGCGATACCCCGGTGCCGGCGAAATATGCGACGGGATGCTCTGGCGCACCCGAATGGCGTGCGCAGTCGCTGGTGCGGTCGTCAGCAACGTTGCGTTGTCGACCGGTCGATAATTGATATGCGCCAGATACATCAGGTCCATCGGCGTCTGCTTAAGATTGGTGATCGTCATCGATACCGTCCATACACGGCGCTGTGCCCAGATTCGCACCGTGGGGGTCGCCACGTAGTTGTCTTGGAACGCCACGGTATAGCGGAACGACCCACTCATGCACAGATAGTCCCCATCGCTGTCGCTGCCAATCGTCAACCAGGCACGCTGGTAGCGTGCGTTGGGCAACTCACCGTGGAGCGGGTGTGTATCGGTTGGCCCCGGTACCCCCATCCGTGTCGCGCCGCAATGCACGAAAAATCCACCGTAGGTATGCAGGTAGGCCGTGGTTGGTTGCGGCTCGTCAAACATCGAGCGCATACCCAACGCCCGACCGTCCATCATTGCCGACCAAATTTGCTGTCCCTGGTACGGCAGGAGCACCAGTTCCCCGTGTGTATTGCGTACCCGGATAGCCAAGACGCCACTGTCGTAGGTAAACAGTGTTGCCGTTAATGCGCCGTGTTCGACCAATACATGCTCGCGCTCGCGCCACATACCTGGATGTAACTGAATCGTTGTCATCGCGTCCTCATGCTTCTCTGTCTGTTATGTGGATGCCGTGTGGGGCATATGTTATGGCTATCTGTTGCATCCGCGGCAGACTGGCTGTCACCGCACGAACAAACGCCGCGCGCTCCGTTGGGTCGGGACTGGTGAGTACTGCAAGTGAGCCGCCATCGCCGCCTGCACCATTGACTTTGCACCCCCACGCACCATGCGCGTCAGCGAGTTCTATCAATTTTTCTGCCTGTGGTGCTATCAAACCCGGATGCAACCTGCGTTGCGCATCGGTATTGGCCTGCAACGCATGCCCGTACGCCTGTAGGTCTCCGGCACGAAGCGCAGTGCCCCCATGTACCGCAGCCAGACGCAGTGGGTCCAGCAGGGTGTCCATGTCAGACACCGTTTCGAGGCGTGCAATTACTTGTTGATGAATCGCCGACGAAAGGTGCGGGGTCCCCACATAGAACAGCAGTAACTGGTCATTGAGTGCAGCAATGGTCGTTTCTGTGAGCGGGACTGCAGACACCGTCGCATCTGGGTAGTGTGCCATTTCGATATAGCAACACCCGCCGTGTGCCACACCTATTTGGTCCTGAATACCACTTTGGAGACCGAGTTCCTGTGTTTCGAGCAGGTGGGCAGCACGGGAAAGCTTCGCTGGTGGTTCGATATGCCCCTGCGCCGCGCGTAATGCGCCAATCAATGCGACTGACACCGCAGCAGACGTGCCCGTCGAACATCCCGGCGGGATGTCAGACGAAACCGCAATCTCGGCATCATACGAATCGGGGATCGGATTGGTGGCAATTGCTGCATGGAGCAATGGGTGGCGCGGGGTGTTGCCAGGGTAGTGGAGCGACTCCCCGTAGTTGTGCACAACGAGGTGTACGGCCTGACGCGCCCGCTGGCGCGTCGAAAGCCGTACCTGCACCACAACCCCGGGATTGACCGCGAGGCTACAGACCACCCCGTGGCCAGCAAACCACGTATCGGTCCACCCGCCGAGGTCGCAGATGCGTATCGGTACTGTGGCCGTAATAGTGCGTTGATACATGGATACTCATCACGTCTGAATGGATTGCATGATACCACACGGCACCGTCCCATAGCATACGACGGTGCCGTGTCTGCCCACAGCAGTGCTTACTCGCTGATGACGGGGGCGTCGCGATTTGATTTGCGCAGAGGCACTTCGGGCAGGCCAAACAACACCAACGCAAACGAGATGATCACTAACCAGAGTGCATCGCGATAGATCTGCGTAATGCTATTGGTGAACGCTTGTTTGATTGCTTGACCGATGTCGTTGCTCAAGGCGACGGCTTTTTCGATGGCGGGTGCACGTCCTGCCTCGATACCCTCCAGTAGTGCCGGTAACGTCGCTGGATCGATTTGGTTACTCTGGAGGCGTGCTTTCGACTCCGCTGAAAGCATGGGGTGTGCGACGAGCGCTGCGAGTGCAGTGGAGTCTTGTTGCTCGACCGCCGCGGTGACCAGGTTGGCCAGAGTGTCGTAGTCGGTGTTCACGGCGCTGACCAACGAGTCTTGGATGGTAATCCCGTCGGACGATCCTGCAGCAGTTTCTTTCAAATCGAACGCATACACCTGTTGCCGATACGCGCTTGGTACGTCGCTGAGGATCGGCTCGGTTTGGATTTTGATTTGCGCGGTCAGTGTGGTCGTGAGAATAACCCCGAACACCGCGGCTCCGACGGCCTGTCCTAATTGCTGAAAGAATTGACGGTTCGCCACAGCAGTGCCCATGTAGGCAAACGGGATAGCGTTCTGCATCGCCAGATTCAACAAGGGTATGGTCGGTCCCAGCCCGATGCCCAACAGCAACATCCGCCAGACGATATCCTCGGTCGAGCTCGTGACATCGAGTTGCGTCATCGAGTAGAACCCAAGCAACATCATCGCAAAGCCAAATAAGATGAACGGCTTGTACCGTCCGGTTTTGGACACGAGCTGCGTGGCAACGATGCTCCCCACCACGAAGCTGAGCATCAGTGGGATTTGCGACGTTCCTGATTCGGTTGCAGATACACCAGCGACGTTCACCAAAAACAATGACAGAAACAAGAATGCACCGAAGAACGCTGCCCCGTTGAGGAACGATGAAATGATGGTTACGCTAAAAATCTTGTCTTTGAACAACGATAACTTGATTATCGGTGATTCTGCCTTCGTCTCGATGTACAGAAACACTGCGCCAAAGACAACCGCCATTACGAGCAACCCGATAACCAGCGCAGAATCCCATGCATTGAATTCTTTGTCGAGGGTCAACGCCAACAACAGCGGCACAACCGACAACACCAGCGTGATACTCCCACCCCAATCGATTGCTGCTTTCAAGCCGCTCGCCAATGTCGGCATGGTCCGCCAGATAAACAGAAATGCAATAATGCCGACCGGCAAATTTACATAAAACACCCAGCGCCAATTCAGCGTGTCCGTCAAGAAC
>JBFYTT010000325.1:0-7118 GCA_041300425.1 Roseiflexaceae bacterium | reverse complement strand
CATCAAAGGGAAAAAGCGCTGAACGGAGGAACCCATGGCATCGTGTGTGAGCTGCGGCAGTGACGTATCGTTCTTCGATTTCTCGCGCGAATGCGCGGCCTGCACCACGCAACGGCAGCAGCGTGCCCAGGCAGAGGCCGTCGTGCTCGAACAGAGCCGGCTCGACGCACAACGCCTGGCAGCCGAGCAAGAAGCGCATCGCATCACGGCCGCGGTGCAGCAATCGGTCGCAGATGTGTATGCGTTGGTCCAAGCATACGGGGCGACGACGCTCGTACACCACGTGTATACACCGGTCGATTCGTTGGTCCAAAAAGAAAAACTCGCTGCGGACTTTACCCTCAAATACGTCCGCCCGTGGACACAATACGGCTGGAAGATGGTCGCCACGGTGCCACGCACCGCCGGCATCGCGCTCCGCAACCCAAGTTTCAAAGCACCAAATGGGAGCGGCATGGGCGGCAATGTGGCCGGTGTCTACATCTTGCTCCAACTCGAAATCACACCCGAGAGCATCGCCCGGCAACACAACGCCATCGAAGCGTATTTCCAAGCGGTCCATCGTAGCTGATGCATCCCCAGGGGCGAGGTAGCCCGCTTTGCGGGGCATGACGACCTCGCCCTCCCACATCTAACCTCGCCCGCAGATTTCGCAGCCCCGCTCAATCCGACTACCTTATTCCGAAAGCTCCGGCGTCGCATAGATTACCCGCCCACGCACCGTGATCTCGCACGGCACCAGGAAGCGGCGGCAGGCATCGATATCGATGTCGATGCCCAATCCGGGGCGATCGGGGATGCGTACCATGCCATCGCTATCGGGCACAATTCGTTGCCGCGTCATTTCGTGCGCCAGCGGTTTCAGTTCGACCGGGTATTCGCAGATGACATCGCGCTCGAGTCCTGCAAACGGTTGCAACGAGGCACTCAATGCCAGCGCCGAGGTGAACGTATGATTGACATAGGTGACCCCACGCGCCTGAGCGTACTGGGCGACGCGATACGCGGGCAAGATCCCGCCGATGCGCCCCGTGTCGATTTGGACATACCCGATGGCCGCGTAGTCGATCATGTGCTGTGCCATGTATTCGCTGTGGCACCCTTCGCCACCGGCCATTTTGACGCTGCCCGACTGGCGTGCCAATGCGGCATACGCCGATAACGCTCCGGACAAGAACGGTTCCTCCAGCCAGGTCGTATTGGCAGCCCGCAACGCCGCTAATCGCGGCAGGGCCCGTTCGACATCGTCGAGCCAGACCGTCCCGGCATCGACCAGCAGAATCCCATCCGGCCCCAATCCCTCACGGGCTGCGGCGATTTGTTCTGCATCGGCCGCCACGCTCCCCAGACCATATGGCCCCCAGCCGAACTTGGCGGCGCGATATCCGTCTGCGCTGACGCGCCGTGCTTTCGTATACGTCTCGTGCGGGGTGTCGCCGAACAACTGCGACGCATAGGGTTGCTTGGCATAGGCGGTCGGTGCGCCGAGTAGCTTGTAGACCGGCGTCTCGAAGCGCTTGCCGAGCAGGTCCCAGAGCGCGATTTCGATGCCCGATAGGGTATGCGGCATCTGCAACAAATCGAGGCTATTGGCGTGGACCACGGCACAGATGCGGGCTATATCGGCGACCGTATCAAGGGTCTGGCCGAGCACCGAATCGCGCACCGGTTTGCAAGCACTATGCGACATCGGTGTCACAAAGCTGGCGATCGACACCAGCGGCGCTGCCTCGCACTCGCCCCAGCCGACATATGGGCCCGCTTGCACCCGTACCAACAACGCGTCTTGGCTGCCGTCGCCGATGTCCAGTACCTCGGGCATCGACAAATAAAAGAAATCCACGGCTTCGATGCGCATCTGCCCCTCCTCTGCGTGGGTATGCATCAGCGCACATTCCTGCCCGATGCCCCGCTTCATTGACATTTTACTGTGAACAGCGTAGCATTTGGTTACTCCATTCATACATGCGAAAGTCATTCAGATGAGCACTCACAACGACGTGGTTATTGGCTCAGGCGGACTCGTCATCACGATGCACCCCGACCGGCAACCCGGTATCGCGGCAATTCGTGTGCACGACGTGCTCTGGGGCACCGCAAGCAGCCCGCTCTTTCGCATCGACCTGGGTGACCAGATTGTTACCGCACTCACCCCTGGCGTGCACCTGACCGACATCCAGCAGACGCACGACGGCGCCGGCATGCAGTGCACGACATGCACCTACGACACTTCACAGCGCATCCAAATCACCCAAACCTTCAAAACATACGCGGGCACGCACCTGCTCGAAGCAGCTGTGTCCGTCGTCAATCGGACCAATGCAGCCGTCACCATCCACCGCATCGACACGCTGGTCATCGATATCCCCACGGGCTCGTACGAAAGCATCGGCTACAGCGGTGGCTGGGGCAGCGAGTTCGAGCCCAAAGCCCAGCGCCTGATCGGCGATGTCGTCTGGCAGACGCGCTCGGGCCGGTCGTCACACGGCATGCACCCGTGGGTGGGGCTGACCCGCGACCAGCGCGCGCTCCTCTCGGTGTCGGTGGTCTGGTCGGGTAATTGGATTATCCGCGCCGACGAGCAACCCGCCGGCGGGTACCAGCTGTCGGCCGGTCTGAATGACTGGGCCTTCCACACCACCCTGGCGCCTGGTGCGACCACTGACGCACCGGCGGTTGTGGCGGTATTCGGCGCCAATCCGAGCCTCGACGACAACGCTGCGGCCTATGCAGCCGTCGGACGATCGCATTGGTACCCCAAAAACACGCTGTCGACGGCACTCCCCGTCGAGTGGAACCACTGGTGGACCTACGAAGACCGTGCCATCACCGAACAGACCTTCCGCGCCAATGTCGATGTCGCCGCCCAGATGGGGATGGAGGTGTGCGCGCTCGACGCAGGCTGGTTCGGCCCGTCAGACCCGGGCACCCACTGGTACGACTATCGCGGCGACTGGCACATCGTCAACACGACCCGATTCCCCAGCGGCATCCGCGCCTTGTCCGATTATGTGCATGCCAAGGGCATGGCTTTTGGTTTGTGGTGCGAAATCGAAGCGCTCGGCGTCCGCGCCGAAGCCGGCCTCACCAACCCGGCCATCGTGGCACGGCGCGACGACACCCCCTGCGGCTACGTCTGTCTGGCGAGTGCTGCCGGCTGGGATTGGGCATTTGCCACCCTCGACCGGCTCATCACCGACTACCGCGCCGATTGGATCAAGCTCGACTTCAACCTCGACCCGGGCGCCGGCTGCAATCGCACCGATCATGGGCATAGCGCTGGCGACGGCTTACATGGCCACTACCAGGGCTATTACCGCTTGCTGGCGGCCATCCGCGCCAAACACCCCGAGGTCGTGCTCGAAAACTGCTCGTCGGGCGGCCTGCGCATCGACCTCGGTATCGCCCAGCAGACGCACATGGCGTTCCTCAGCGACCCCGATTGGCCCGAACACAGCCTGCAGCTCTTTTGGGGTGCGTCGAGCATGCTGGCACCCGATGCCATCCTGCACTGGGGCTTCTGCGAGTGGGGCTTTGCCGACCACCCGCAACAGACCTTCGACCCCACCAGCGCCGCGGTCACCGCCAGCCAGCTCGATTACTACACGCGCATCAGCATGCTCCACCGCTTCGGGTTTTCGCAGGGCTTGCCGACGCTCCTCCCATGGATCCGCGACCGCTATGTCCAACACATCGGCATCTACAAAACAATCGTGCGCCGCTTTGTCCGGACCGCCCAGTTGCACCGGCTCACCAACCAACCGCGCCGCGACGGCACGCTCGACCGCTACGCCGGCTTTCAATATATCGACCATACCGCTGGCGATATGCTTGTCGCGCTCTTTCGCCTGCCTGGCGCCAAACCCAAACGGCGCTTCTGGCTCCATGGCATCGACCCGCTGCGCTCCTATCGCTGTACCTGGCTCGGTGATAATCGCGTGGCAGTGGTCCCCGGCGCGGTCATCGCTGCCGGCTGGATGGTTGATGACCTGGGCGAGCCGGGTTCCGCACTGATTCACATCCAGACCCTCCCGAAGGATTGACATGAATGGTGTGCCTGCTATAATAGCGGTATTGTTTGAAATGATTTCATATATGTGAATAAACCAGTGACAATGGCGTCACACAGCAACCGAGGCATACATGGCAGTATCAACGGGCGCACAAAAACCGAAGCGTCGAGGATGGCAAGCGCGTGCAGAGGCGATAAACGCCTATGTGTTTATGTCGCCGGTGATTTTGGGGCTGTTGCTGTTTACGCTGGGGCCGATGATTATCTCGTTGGCGCTGAGTTTTTCGGATTACAATCTCCTCAACGACTTCAAACTCATCGGTGTGGGCAATTACACCAAGTTGCTGAACGAAGAATTGTTCTGGCAATCACTCAAAATCAGCGCCATCTACTCTGCGGTCAGTGTGCCACTGGGATTGGTGATTTCGTTGTTTTTGGCCATTCTACTCAACAAAAAAATCCGTGGCATCTATGTCTTCCGGTCGATGTACTATTTGCCGACGGTGATATCGGGTGTCGGCGTGGCGATGTTGTGGAAGTGGATTTTCAACGGCAAACACGGCATCATCAACAACCTCCTGGGCATGGTCGGCGTCAAAGGCCCCAACTGGCTCCTCGACGAGCAATGGGCCCTGGTTGCCCTGATCATTACCAGCGTGTGGGGGGTCGGCGGCACGATGCTGATCTTTTTGGCGGGGCTCCAGGGCATCCCGTATGAACTGATGGAAGCAGCCGAAATCGACGGTGCCAATCGCTGGTCACAGTTCCGCCATATCACCCTGCCGCTCTTGTCGAACGTGACGTTCTTCAATCTGGTGTTGGGGATCATCGGGGCCTTGCAATATTTCACTGATGCCTATGTCATCACCGGTGGTGGGCCCAACAATGCGACGTTATTCATTGCGGTCTATCTCTATCGGCATGCCTTCCAGTACCTCAATTTCGGCTATGCGGCGGCTATTTCGTGGGTGCTCTTTCTCATCGTGATGCTACTGACATTGCTGGTCTTTCGCTCGTCGCCGATGTGGGTGTTTTATGAGTCCGAACGAAAGGCGAAGTGAGATGCAGTCTATACTCCGCACAATACGGACTCGTTCGGGCCAACAACGACTCATCGATGTATTCAGCGTTCTGGTGCTGAGTATGGGTGCCGTTGTGATTCTGATTCCGTTTTTTTGGATGATTTCGACTGCCCTCAAACAAGACGGCGACGTCTTTTTGGTGCCGCCGCAATGGATACCGGAAAATCCGCGTTGGGAGAATTTTTCGGATGCCTATGCGCAACTCAAACTCGACGTCTATGCGTTCAATACCTTCTTCATCGTGACCGCGGTGATGATCGGAACATTGCTGTCGGCCTCGTTTGCTGCGTACGGATTTGCACGCTTGCAGGCACCGGGCCGCGATACGATTTTTATGTTGTTGCTGGCCACCCTGATGCTCCCGGGAGCGGTGACATTGGTGCCCACATACCTGATGTTTAACACCGTTGGGTGGATCAACACCTTTCTGCCGTTGACCGTGCCGGCGTTTTTTGGGAGCGCGTTTTTCGTCTTTCTGATGCGCCAATTCTACATCACCATCCCGCGTGAGCTGGAGGAGTCGGCCATGATCGACGGCGCCAGCGTCTACCGCATCTGGTGGTCGATTATGCTGCCGTTGAGTGGTCCGGTTTTGGCGACCATTGCGGTATTTACGTTTGTCGGGACCTACAACGATTTTTTCAACCCGCTCATCTACCTCAGTGACGAATCCAAGCGTACCATTGCGGTGGCGTTGTCCTATCTGTCGGGATCGCCGCGCAGTGTCGCCAAGATGAACTTGCTGATGGCCGCGGTGACGCTGTCGATTATCCCGCCGATTTTGCTGTTCATCGGTGCCCAACGGTACTTTGTGCGGGGGATTGTTACCACCGGGATTAAGGGGTAACCCTTGACCATAGATTGTCGCTCAATAAAGGAGCTCGCAATGTCCAAGCCACTGAACGATCGCCGTAGATTCCTGCGCCTGATGGCATTGGGAACTGCAGCAGTCAGCACCGGCGTTTTGGCAGCGTGTGGTGCCGCCACCACCGACCAGCCCGCCGCACCGGCCGAAGTCCAGAAGATCAAGGCGATGATGTGGTCCAATTCGCCCACATTGGACGAAAACTTCAAGAAGCGCGCCGACCTCTTCAACGCCAAGTACAAAGGGCAGTACGAAGCCACCATGGAGCTGTTGCCATGGGACCAGTACTGGCCAAAAGTCGACCTGGCCTACGCATCCAACCAGCCGATTGACGTCTACTTCTGGGATGTGCAAGCCTATGGGCACTACAGCCAGGGCAAGCTCAAGAACCTGCAAGCAGACCTCGACAAAGTGGGTGACTTCGCCAACCCCGACCTCTATCCCCAGGATCAGATGGCAGTATGGAAGTTCGACGGCGCCAACATGTATGCAGTGCCCGAGAACATCCAGAGCATGGCGTTGTTCTACAACAAAGCGCTCTTCGACGAGGCCGGCGTTGCCTACCCCGACGCAAACACCACCTGGGACGACATCAAAGTCATTGCCGAGAAGCTGAAGAAAGTCGAAGGCGAAGAAGTCACCCAGTGGGGCTTTGACGTCGGTGACCTCGCTGTTTGGTGGGGCTCGATTTCGCTCGCATGGGCACAGGGCGGCGGCTACTTCGACAAAGTCGTCGAGCCAACGGCCTTCACCCTCAGCTCGCCTGAGGCCATCAACGCACTCAAGTGGATCCAAGACATCATGTATGTCGAGAAGCTTGCCCCAGACTCCGACACCCGCTCGGTCGTCGGCCAAGAGACGGGCATATTTGGGTCCGGCAAAGTCGCCATGTACCCCGGCGGTACCTGGATGATTTCGTCCAACGCTGAGCTCCCCTTCGAGTGGGACATCGCCCCGATGCCCAAGTGGAACGACCAGCGCGCCATGCCGTACTGGTTCGGCGGCTGGGTCGTCCCCAAAGACGGCAAAGCATCCGACGCCGCCACGGCATGGGCCATCTGGTGCGCCACCGAGTATCAGGCCGAAATGGCCGCCACCGGCGACTGGAGTCCCATCCGGGCAGACGCCCGCAACTCCGAGGCCGTCCTGGCGGGCATGC
>JBFYTT010000313.1:0-3890 GCA_041300425.1 Roseiflexaceae bacterium | reverse complement strand
GCAACCCAATAGTCGATGGCTGCCTGATCGGGTACACGGAGCGCAATCATGTCGATCGCACCGGTTCCGGATTGCTGGGCAGAGATATTCGCCCATTCGAAGAAAGTCAGGTCCGTCCCTGCACTGCCGACCGCATCAGCATAAAAAAGGTGGTATGCCGACACATCGTCTTGATTGACTGTTTTTTTTACTAAGCGCATCCCCAGAATGTGCGTATAAAATGCAAGGTTTGCTTGGGCATCTTTAGTGACTGCCGTCACATGATGCAGACCGGTCAAGTTCATGCTGTCCTCCTGCGATTGTGCTTATGGCACGTGCACCCACTATTGACGACTACGCACGTCGAGACAGTTTGTACACCAATAGATTCACAAAAAAACGACCGCACACAAGGTGTGCGGTCGTGAAAAAACGAATCTGCTTAGGAGACGCGCATTGCCTTGACGATTGCTTGAGCAATCTTGGGGCTGGCGGTCGGTCCTGGCTCGATGCCGAAAACGATGTCGTTTGGCTCGATATCGCTGTGGTACAGGTCAACAACCTTGGCACCGACACGCTTGGCCTCTGCACGGATGTGTGAGTTCATCAAGTTGATGATCGGAGCAGTCACTGCCCAGGTCTTGGAGACACGGGTTGGGACTGAGGTGACCATGTATTCGATGCGCTGCATGTCGAACACTGGGTAGATGGTGGTCAGCACCAAATGGCGGCAACCGCGGGCGACCATCTCGTCGACCATGGCGGTGTAGGTTGCGTAGAACGACGAGAGAATCTCGTGGATCTGCAGCAAGCCATCAGCAATGGTTGGGCATGGCTCCATCCAGAGGTGCAGACGGTTCAGGAAGTCTTTGCCCGAAACGCTGACGACGACTGCGTCATGCGCTGGATTCAAACCGATCCGGCGTGCTTCTTCCCACTGGTATGGGATGCTTGAGATGACGTGTGCATCACGTGCAACACGCTCGACGCCTGCCGACCACATTGCTTCGAGTGAAGCAGTGACCGTTGGCCCGTTGCCAACATATGCACCATTGTCGAACAGCGAGTCGCCGAAGAGGAAAATCTTCATAGCAATCCTTCCAAATCTTCTACTAACGTGTGCTCATTTGCGTGCAACTCGCAACGCTATGCGCAAACAACCAACCTGATTACCTGCCCACCGTAACGTCGTTAGTATGCACAATCGTCATACGCACAACAACACCGTGAACGATTCCAGCATACGGTTAGGACTAATCCGATTATAGTTGAATTCATAACGCATGTCAAATAGTTATACAGCAACGCAACGTACCAGAGCCCACAAAAAACCGAATTCTCGGCAGTTGACATCCACGACGCGTACATTGTCGCGAATCCCACAACGCAATGTGTCGCGCTCGTTCCGACCGGCCGTATACGCTGTTGTGGAGCGGCTCGTGGGTCAACTCGCCCATAGAATTGAACACCTGCATCACCCAGTGGTTGCCGAACAAGACTCGATGTACTGATCCATTTCGACTTTCGAGTGAGTCTGCCGGTGAAATGCCATCACAGAGACGCAACATGCAACGTCTCTACCGGGGATTTGTTTGGGCTACACCTTCTATCCCCGCATCAGATAATGGTGGGAACAACGGTCCCGATGGCGTGTACGCATCAACATCATTGGTCTGTGCACCAGCAGGCAACGGCACTGCACCAACCAACAGTGGGTCGTGCGTCTCGATCATCCAGCGCTGCAAGCGCCCACGCATGTCCGCAAGCACCGCAGCGTACTGAGGATTTGCGACCAGATTGTGCGCTTCATTCGGGTCAAACATCAAATCGTACAACATCTCGCTATCAATCGGGCGTTCGCCCCAGCCATGGTCATGCCACACGGTTTTGCTCGGGCTGTCATCGACATTCGGCCGCACCGGCGTCGTACGCCCATCGAAGCGTTTGATGTACTTGTACCGTGGTGTATGTACCGCCCGCATCGGCTCGTAGGCGGCATGATAGGTCACCTCGGCATAGAGCTGCTCATGCAACACAACCTTCTCACCACGTACCAACGGCAACAGCGATTTGCCTTGTACCCAGGCAGGTGCGGGGATGCCAACAAGATCACAGACGGTGGGGAAGAGGTCCATGTGCGACACCGGCGCCTCAATCATCTTGGGGCCAGCAAAGCCACCCGGCCCGCGCACAATCAACGGCACACCAATTCCATGATTGGTCAATGTCGTCTTCATCCCGGGGAACGCCGGACCGTGATCCGTCGTATAAAAAATCAACGTGTTTTCGACTATCCCTGCATCAACCAAGGCCTGCATCACCACTCCTACCGCATCATCGAGAATCTTGGCCGACTCGATGAACGCCGCCATGTCTCGTCGTATCTCGGGCGTATCGGGCAACGGCGCTGGTGGCCGACAATAGGTCGGATCCCCATCATCAGCATGCTCGGGAAACTCGCGATGCGTCTCAAAAAACCCAATCTCCATATAAAACGGCTGCGGGACATTTTGCAAATAGTCACGCGCCGCCTGCACCACATTGGCTGCCCGACCACTCTCTACCCACACATAATCGTAGCCAATCTGCTGCGGCTGCTTGGCCACATGTTGCACACCAAACAAACTGCTGTGGTAGCCGTGTGGCCGTAATGTATGCAATACATGTTGCGTTATATCGACAAGCGAAAAACCACGATGCGCCAAGCCATTCATGCCGTTGCAATGCGGTGCATGCCCGGTCACCAAGGCCGATCGACTCGGCGAGCAGTTGGGTGCCACACTAAAGGCATTCCGAAAGACCACACCCTGCTCGGCGAACCGTTGCAAATTGGGCGTTGGCACCGCATGCCCGTACGGCTGTATATAACGCCCCGTGTCGTGCGAGTGCAAATAGATAACATTCGGTTTCATCAGCATGTTCCTCTTGGATTCGAAAGCGAAAGAAGCGTCTCCATCATGGGTGTATTGTCACACGCCTACGGCAAAGCGTAATCCCCTACACACACCCACTGCAGCGTGGCGCCACGTCGTACCAGCTGCATGCAACACCTGCCAGCGCCTGTGTCGTGCATTGACCGTGCAGAATCGACACACGTCGCTCACATGCCGTTACCGGTTGCAACCACAGGTTTGAAAGATGCGTTCATTACGTATGGCAAAGAAGTATCCGCCACGCGAGATAGAGAGATCTCAAAAAACGAATTCACCACAGGTACATCTGCGAAGCACGTATAGACACGTTCTCGATAATGGTGTTGTGTAGCACTCGTGCCAACCTGCCGCATACAGATGACGAGAGCGCACTCGTGCACCTGATGGCACAGAATCGACGGTGCACCTGCGTATCACTCAGCGGTAAACGAATACGAGTAGATTACAGTTTCGTTTCGACTTCCGTATATGATTTGTAATCCTAAATCCTTTTCAACTATCGCACCACAGGCTATAGTACGGGTAGGAAAGGTATACCTATGTTAGTTCGATTTCTGCACACAATTCTCATCACGCTTTTCATCGGGAGCATCATGCAGCTCCCGTTGCCTGCATATACCCAACCACGGACGCACACAATCCCAGGTCCCAAAATTTCGGTCGGATTAACATTTGCCTGCGCGGTCGACACCGGCGGGACAGGGTGGTGCTGGGGCAACAATAGTGACGGCCAGCTCGGCGATGGTACCACAGTATCCAAAAGTACTGCGGTGCAGGTAAGCGGGCTATCGAACATCGAACACATCCATGTCGGTGCGGCCCACGTCTGCGCTATTCAAAACACCGGGAAGGTGTTCTGCTGGGGTGACAACACCTACGGTCAACTCGGTGACGGCACGACCACCGATTCTGCGACACCTGTTGAAGTAACATCTGTGTCATCGTCTGCGACACAAATCGAAGTGGGCGATGATGCGT
>JBFYTT010000302.1:0-10493 GCA_041300425.1 Roseiflexaceae bacterium | reverse complement strand
GTGTTTCGGTTGAATGTCAGCGGAGGCTGATTGGCGGTCACTCAGTGGCAGTCGTTCGGATCACGGCGAGTGGTTTCTTGCGCAATATGGTGCGCATTGTAGTCGGCACCCTGCTCCTCGTCGGTGTCGGTAGTCTGACTACAGAAGGACTCAAAGCAATTCTGGACGGACGGAATCGCCAGAAGGCCGGCAATCTCGCCCCGGCTCACGGCCTCACACTCGTAGCGGTCACGTATCCACGGTCGGCGCTCCGACCCTTGGAATAACGCTGTAGGTAAGGAATAACGGGAATGAAAACCTATTCGCAGAAAGCATCAGAAGTATCACGAGAGTGGTTCGTCATCGATGCAGAAGGTCAAACTGTCGGTCGTTTGGCCACCCAAATTGCAACTTTGTTGCGTGGGAAGCACAAGCCGACCTTTAGTCCGAATATCGATGGTGGCGATTTTGTGGTGGTCATCAATGTCGAGAAGCTCGGCTTGATTGGCAAAAAGCAAGATCAAAAGATGTACTACCGTCACTCGAACTACCCTGGTGGTTTCAAGCAGGTGTCATACCGCCGGATGATGGCGACCCACCCCGATCGCGTCCTGCGCTTTGCGGTCAAAGGGATGTTGCCCAAGACTCGCTTGGGCCGTCAGCAGATTGTTAAGTTGCGTTTGTACGCAGGTACCACGCACCCACACGCTGCACAAATGCCCAAGGTATTCGAGCCGAAGGTCCGCGGTTAGTACAACGACGAGAGGGTTAACATGGCTGAGAAGAATTACTACCAAGGCACGGGACGACGCAAGACGGCAGTAGCCCGTGTGCGTTTGTACCGTGGCAACGGTGAGATTGTTGTCAATGGCAAAGCTCCGAAGGATTACTTCGGTCATCGTGAATTGTTCGCCACCGAAATTGCACGTCCATTCGTGGCAACGGGCAACGTTGGTTCGTTCAACGTGATGGCCAAAGTGTTCGGCGGCGGTGTTTCGGGTCAGGCGAGTGCAATCCGTCACGGCATCGCCCGTGCGTTGCTCGACCTCGACGTCGCACTTCGCCCTGCGCTGAAGGCTGCTGGTCTGTTGACCCGCGACCCACGTGAGAAAGAGCGAAAAAAGCCCGGTCTCAAACGTGCGCGTAAGCGCCCACAATACACGAAGCGTTAATCTCTCCGTGTATACAGCCCTCTGCTCGAAAGAGCAGAGGGCTTTTGCTTTGGTTCTGGGTCAATGTAGATTATGTGCGTTACGTCCAAATGTAGGGGAAAATCGCCTTATCTGTGCGCGAGTGGCTGTCTGAGCGCGCACGTGCAGAATGATCACGACCGGCTATTTCATTCATCGCTGCCAAGAATTACACGAAATTGTACGTGACAAGTTGCAGTCTTGGGTGACGGTTAAAATCGAAGCGCCCCTTTGGCTTTCGCATGTGAAACGCTGTGCATGGGTGTATCGCGGGGCTATCGCGCAGAGCGTACATGGATGTATTGACGGTAACGGTCGTACTCGTCTCGGGGGGCGCACAACATGGTTGGGCTGCTTGCCGTTGGGCTGAGGAGTGTGGCGATATCGATGATTGCACCGTTGAGATCCCAGAGTTCGCAACCGGTGTAGCGCAACAGCGCAAGGGCAGGCGCGATGTCCCAGGCTTTGCAGCCCCCGACAAGTGCCGCTGAAGACATGTTGGCTGCAGTGTAACAAAGCGAGAGAATGGTAGCACCCGTGGTGCGGACCCGCCCCGGGTACTGTATGTCGTATTTGCGGTGGGTGTCGGATGGGATCGACATCCAATCGTCGAGTTGCTTTTCGGTCGCATTGACTGCCGTGAGCAGTACATTGTTGCGATATGCATGACCGTCGGGAGTGGCGACGTAGCATTCGTTGTTCATTGGTGAGTAGACGACACCAGCAATCGGGACGCCGCGTGCGAGGAGCCCAATTCCGACGCACCAACCGGTCAGTCTGCCTGCATAGGCTGATGTCCCATCGATGGGGTCGAGAACCCAGGTGTACTCGGGGAGGGTGTCGGACTCAAAGGCGTGGTGGGTGCCTTCTTCACCGAGGATGGCGTACGTGGGGTAGGTGGCACGCAAATACGCAACGATGCGTTGTTCGACGTACTGGTCGACTTGGGTAACGATGGAGCCGTCGTTTTTGCGGGTAATGGAAAGTGAATCGCGTTGATCGCGGGCATAGTCGCCGCATTCGGTGACAAGAGCGATGAGTTGCGGGAGGGCAAGCGGATACATGAATGAATCCAATCAATAAATGACTGCATGGTATTATACGAGCAAGGTGGCGTACTGTCACAATGAGGCATTATGCAGGCGTACATTTTCGATTTGGACGATACTCTCTATGATTTAAGTCGACACCGTGCACGGCATCTGCGCCGCGCATGGGCATCATGGCTAGACGAGTTACCCCATGATGCGGTAACCGCGGTACTCGAGCGCGCGGTGCAGCAGCGCATTTTCTTTCGCGATATGCAGACGTTCCTCGGCGAAGCAGGCGTGCAGGATGCAAGCCTGCGCGATGAGCTTGTGGCTGTCAGCCATCGTACGTGGTTCACTGATTTGGAGCTTGATGCAGGGGTGTCGGACACCTTGTCTACATTGGCTCAGACCGCGCGCTTGGGCTTGATAACCAATGGGCCGAGTTGGACGCAACGGGCCAAGATTGAACACTTTCAATTGGCGCGCTGGTTCCCGGCGATGATTGTATCGGGTGAGTTCGGCTACGACAAACCTGACCCACGCATATTTGCGGCGATGCTCGATGCACTCGATGTACGCGCAGAGGATGCAATTATGGTCGGAGACAACCCTGATGCCGATATACGTGGGGCGCATGCCGCTGGTATGCGCGCAGTGTGGGTACAGCACGCACATATGCCGTATCCGGCCGACCTGGATCCGCCTTGGCGCACTATCCCGCATGTGCGCACACTGCTGGACGTGGTGTCATCGTCATGAGTGTGCCCACCTGGAGAGAAGCGTACGAATCTCTGTCGCTCAGCGATTGCGAGATACTGGCGCAGCTCCATGGCGTGCCGGTTGATGCATTGGCCCATGACCTCGCGCAACCCGGGGTGTGGCAGCGTATCTATGCAAAACAACAACCACACACGCAGGCAGTGATCCAACGGGTACGGCGGGCTGGGGGACGTATGCCAGCGGTGTACGTCGGCACTGTCGCCGGACCGTTACGGACCAATCTCGGGGCACTTTCGCCGCGTGCATTTTTGACCATCTACACGACTCATAGCCCACTCGAAGCGGCATTTCTGAGCGGGTTGCTGTGGCCGGTGCCACGCCGCGACGGAGGATTGGACTGGGCGGTATTACCCGATGTCGAACGCGACTTACTGCCTGCACCAGCGCTCTTTGCAGCAGCGGTGGCACCTGGTGTTGGATCTGCTCCCGCGCTGGCGATAGACGACCTGTTGGTGGCATTGGCGCACCTGGTACGAGCCGGTGATGTCGTGCTCGGCCGTGGGTCCAAGATACCCCAACGAGTGCTCCATTTGGCGCATCTGCATGGTTGCGATGAGGCGACGATGCGCTGGTTGGTAGCGGTCTGTCTGGCTGGTCATGCGTTGCAGATAGGGGTGAATGGACTCGAAATCGGCCCGACCATGGAAGACTGGCTGCATGCGCACCCGCATCTGCGTCGTCAAGAGCTCTTGCGGAGTTGGTTGCTGGCTGCATGGGATGATTGGCTCCTCGCGCCGGACCAGCGTACCCGTGGGATCGATATGCGCGCCGCACGGCGGAGTATGGCGAATGCGTTATTGCCACACCTGCCGGATTCGTGGATTCCCGCGGCAGACGTGCGTGCTGCGGTACGCATGCATTGGCCCGATATTGTCAGGCCTGTGTCGTCCCAACGCACATGGCTGCCGCCAGTAGGGTGGCCAGATGATTGGGATACGCAGGATGGCGCTGTGGTGCAGTTGAACTTGGCCGGACCGTTACGTTGGCTGGGGTGTGTTGATTGGAGTGCAGATGGTGGGTATGTACGACGGACAGAGTTTGGTTTGTGGATTTCTGGTTTGACGCATATTGAAGAACCAAAGCAACTTGAACCAGTCATATTTGAATCAGATTATTCAATGGTGTTGCGTGATGTTCGACATCTGTGGGCGCGCTATCAGCTCGAGTGGCTGGCGGAGCGCCAAGACGATGTGACATGGATGATGAGCCCTCAGCAGATACAACGTGCCGTTGCACGAGGGATGTCGCTTGACTCCATCATCCACGTCATCGAGCGGCTTACTGGCCAGCCGGTTGCGCGTGCGATACGGCAACAATTGGCATTGTGGGCAGGCTCGGTGGCCGTCGTGACCATCACACAGGGATGTCTGTTGACGACGCAAACGGCGTCTGCATTGGATGATATCGTCCACGATCGGCGCGTCGGCATACGCGGCGGTCGCCGCTTGAACGAAACGACGTATATGGTACCGGGAGCGGAGCGCGTGCGTGTGGTCAAAAACCTACGCCTAGCAGGCTACGCACTCAACGCGGAAGATGGAGATGCAGTGGTGCTGCGTGATACAGAACTCCGGCTCATCGAACAGGCCCTCCGGGCGCATCATGATACGGCGGCGACGCGAGCGGTACTCCACAAGATAGGATTGTTGCGGCAGAGCGAGCAACGCAATGGGTGAACGACTCTACCGTTGTGAAGGAATCATCCTGAAGCGCATCGATGTCGGTGAGGCAGACCGCATTGTGACGATTTTGACGCCCAACGGAAAGATTCAAGCAACAGCCCGGGGCGTGCGCAAGACTGCAAGCAAGTTGTCTGGCCACCTCGAATTATTGAGTCACTGTCAACTACAGCTCGCTGTTGGGAAGCAACGAGATGTGTTGACCCAGAGTATAGCGATTGAGCGGTTTGACACCCTGCAGCAGGAGTTGATACGTATGGCAGCCGGCTACTACGTGGCCGAACTGACCGATATGTTGCTGGCAGACGAAGATGCAGCAGCCCAAACGTATGCCCTGTGCCTCGAGACGCTTCGGGCGCTGTGTACGACACAAACGGTTGACATGGTACTGCATTGGTACACGATGCAACTCTGTGATGCAGTGGGCTATCGCCCGCAGTTGATTGATTGCGCAGTGTGTGGGCAGGTCCTCGACACATCTGCACAGTTGTGGAGCTTTGTACAAGGTGGGATGTTGTGTGCTGACTGTGCACGGAGTGATATTCAGGCGATGCGCGTGTCACTTGCGGTGTTTAAGGTGTTGCGCATTGTGCAACGTGAGTCGCTCGGATCTGTGATGGGGCTTGTGGTATCAGCAGACGTTCATGCGCAGGTGTATCAGATACTACGGCGTTGGGTGATGCGTCAGAGTGAACGGGCAATCCGGAGTGCCGCGTTCCTCGATGACGTGCGTCGTCAAGATTTGTCTTGAGGGGCATGACGTATAATGTGCATGCGACATCGAATCGTCGCGTGCTGCGTAGGAGGGTGATATGGGAAGCAAACAGTCAATCATCGACGAACACGAGAAAATATACGGTACCTATCGCACACATACCATGGCGATGGTATGGTCGATTACGACCGAAGTCGTCTTTTTGGTGTTCATTGCTGTCGCAGCCTATTTTGCTGCAACTGTGTTTCAAATGTACAACATCACACAAGAATGGCAACAGTGGAGTGTGTATGGGACCTTGTCGGTTTTGGCGCTGGTGATGGTTGTCCGTGCGATTCGTGACTATCTCACGTGGTATTACACACAGGTCATCGTCACAAATCGTCGCTTGATACGCCGCGAGGGTATTCTGACGCGACGGGTCGCAGACATTGCCCTCAATCAGCTGAGTGAAGTGGTCATCACGCAGTCGTTGTTTGGACGAATGTTCAACTATGGTGATGTTTCGGTCACCGGAGATTCAGACGCAAGTGCGTTGCGGTTCATCCAGATCCAAAGCCCGTTGAAATTACGGACGGTGATCGACGATGCACGCGTCGGAACCAAACGCGACACCGCACCGATCCCCACCCAAGAAAACAAAACACCGACGAATCCGCTGACCATTGAACCGACGGTGGTCGATGAACAGCACGAAATCTTGGCACAGATAGATGCGCTCCAACGCAAAGGGATTTTGACTGCCGAAGAAGCAGCCGCAAAACGTACCCAACTCACCGGAGAAAGACAATAATCATGGCCCATACGTTCGAAGAAGTGCAACAGGCAGTGGCGACCATCCGGAGCAAGTGTACGTTGGTGCCGCGGGTGGGTGTGATTTTGGGGTCTGGATTAGGGGCATTGGCAGATGAGATCCAGGATGCAACGGTCATTCCGTATGAGGCAATCCCTGGGTTCCCGCGTTCAACGGTATACGGGCACCGTGGAGAATTGGCGATTGGGTTGTTGGGCGGCACGCCGGTAGTCGTCATGCGCGGTCGGTTCCACTTCTACGAAGGCTACAACATGCAGCAGGTCACACTGCCGGTGCGTGTCATGCATGCGCTCGGCTGTACGACGCTGATTGCAACCAACGCTGCCGGGGGGTTGCGACCAGATTGGCCTGTTGGTGAGCTGATGTGCATCACCGACCATATCTTTATGCCTGGTCTTGCTGGGCATAATCCGTTACGTGGCGCAAATGATGACCGGCTGGGTGTACGATTCCCACCGATGCTCCATGCATACACGCCAGAGTTGCGCGTATTGGCCCAACAGATTGCGGTGGCACAAGGTGTGACACTGCGTGAAGGGGTCTACATCATGGTGGCCGGGCCTTCGTTTGAGACGGGTGCAGAGCTCCGTCTGTGTCAACATCTCGGCGCAGACGTTGTCGGCATGTCTACCGCTCCCGAAGTGATTGTCGCTGCACATGCGGGTATGCAGGTGTTGGCGATATCGTTGGTGACCAATCAGGCATTGCCGGATGGAAGCCCTGCCAACCACGAAGAAGTCATGGAAGCAGGCGAATTGGCACGACCACGCTTCGGTGGATTGCTCAAAGGCATTGTCGCGGAGTTATAAAGACCAGCAAAGAACCGCCGGCACGCATTGTGGCGTGCCGGCGGTTTTGTGTGGATATTACCGGGGGGTGATGGTCAAGGATTCTTGGCAGACTTCTTCGACGGCTAAGCGCGCCCACGGCATAGGATGGTATTCGACATTGAGCCACGCGCGAATAAAGTCACCATAGTGACTGCTCAGCGGATGCCCGGACTGACCTCCTGGGTGAATGCTCTTGGATCGTTCCCAGTCGCTGGGGTCTGCGATGAATCGATAGGATGGCGTGGTCGTGACGCGACTGCCGTCTGGATTGACTTGTACATCACCCATATTGACGGTATCGCGATTGCCGCCCAACGGGTATGCGCCGCGTCCAAAGAGTTTGCCTATGACGGGGATGACACTCAACGGATGGGTGAAGTGTACTTTATGCCAGTCGCCGTACTGCCATTTGCCGGGATTATCGCCCAACCGTTTGCGAATGGTGGGGACGGCATGTTGCCAGGCGGCCTCGAGGACATCATCCCAGGTTCGCCCGTCACGGAACCAGCTGTCATCACGATCATGCAGCGCTTGGAGGATGAACGGTAGTGCACGGCCCATGTATTCGCGGCCAGGTCGACTAGCGAATGCGCCAATGCCGATCCGTTGGTCGACCGCCGCTGTGGCCGCTGCAAAGACTTCGCGCTGCAGGTCATCGAGGAGTTGGACTGCAATGGTCGCCGCACAGCTCGACACGTCGAGGACCCCGTCCCATGCAGCCAGCAATGCTCTCGCCTGGTTTGCGACCGCATCGCCGTCGGGGAGCCGCCCTGCCAATGCCACCAGCGCGAGCCCCGGCAGACTGGTCCGATCGGCGTGGATCGCTGCGAACGACGCGGCGTCGTGCAGGGGGTGTTGCCGGATCATTTGGCTGATGCGCGCTGCCCGCCAGCCGCTTAGCCATTCGCCGATAATGGGCGGTGTCGACCCGTCGGGGACGAGCTGATTGTTGGCGGTCGCAATGAACCCTTCGGCTGGATCGTACTGCGCAGGAAGCTCGTTGAATGGCACGAAGCCGGTCCAATCATACGCGCTGTCCCAACCGGGGGCGGGGATGCGCCCATCGCCTTTGCCACGGATGGGGACGTTGCCGGCGAGTTGATAGCCAATATGGCCATCAACGTCTGCATAGACGAAGTTTTGTGGGGGGACATCCCATGACCGTAACGCTGCTCTAAACGATGTCCAATCAGTGGCACGATTGAGTGCAAAGATTGCATCGAGAAGCGTACTGGTATCGAGGGCGGTCCAACGCAATGCGAGTGTATCGCTGGTTTTGCCGTCAATGAGTGGTGTGATGATTGGGCCGTGTCGGGTGGTTCGAACGGCTTCGATGTGTGGTGCAGCACCTTTGATTTTGATGGTCTCGTAGCGCAGTTCGGCCTGCTTCCATTCGCCATCGACGTCATAACGCAACCCCGCGGGATCGGCCGGATCGAAGCGCTCGAAGAAGAGATCTTGGTTGTCGATCATGCCGTTGGTCACGCCCCAGGCGATGCGATCATTATGGCCAATCACAATGCCGGGACAACCCGCAAAGCTTGCGCCTGCGACGTGATAATCGGGTGCATGCAGGTGTGCTTCGTACCAGATCGAAGGGAGAGCGAGGTTGAGGTGCGGGTCATTGGCAAGAAGCGGTTTGCCGCTGACCGTACGAGTGCCATTGACGACCCAATTATTGCTCCCGTTGACATCGTTGTCTTTCACATACGTCGTTGCAGCTCCTGCCAGGCCGAGCGCTGCCGCACCGATGTCGGCGTGGTATTGCGTACCCGCAGGGACGACGAGGGGCAGGTCGGGGTGGAACTTGGCCTCGAGATCTGCAGTTCTTTTCTTGCCGATGGTGGCGATGAGGCGACTGCGTAGGATCTCTTGTGTCCAGTTCCCCGAAAGGCTGAGCGCCATGATTTTGCCCCAGACGATGACGTCGGCGACGGTCCATGGGGCAGGCGTATGACGAAGCAGCAAAAACTCGGGCGGCAGCTTGTTTTTGTGGGTAGCAAGAAAGGCGTTCACCCCGGCTACGTATGCGGTCACATGTGCCAGGGAATCGCCGCTGAGCAACGCAGCGTCTGCGTGGGCACAACGACCGAGCCCGAGGATACGCATGTAGCGGTCCGTGTCGACCGCGCGGTTCCCGATGAGTTCAGACAGGGTGCCGTAGCCGAGCCGTCGCTGCGACTCCATTTGCCAGAGCCGGTCTTGGGCATGCACAAAGCCTTGTGCCATGAACAAATCGTGCGTGGTTTTCGCATATATATGCGGTACCCCCCAGCGATCGCGTAGGATTTCGACTGGCTGGCCCAGACCGTCCAGAGCGAGTGTGCCACGGGTCTGCGGCAAGGATTTGCGGAGTGTTGCAAACGCTGCGACGCCCAATGCGCCGAGCAAGGCCCCAAAGATACCGATGGTGCGTTTCGTCGTCATTCTGACTCCTAGCGTCCGCTGTCGCGATGCGCAATACAACGTTCGATGCGTGTGGACAAATCACAGAGCATGAGTGCCGTCGCTCCCCAGATACGGTGTTCGAGAAAGGGGAAGTACGGGACGCAGATTGTCTCACCTTGGATCTGTCGTTCTTCGATTTGGAGGGTATGGGTTCCCAGGACGGCGCGTAGCGGCAGATGAAAAACTTCGTCCACCTCGGCAGGATTACTTTGGTAGGTCGGTGTGTGTGCAAGCCAGGCGACGACGGGAGTGACCATGTGGTTGCTCCTCGGGACGTAGACGGTGTGCAATGCCCCCAAAACGTGCACAGACGACGACGGGATGCCGATTTCTTCGTGTGCTTCGCGGAGCGCACAGGCATAGACTGATTCGTCCGTCTCATCCAGGCGACCACCTGGGAATGCGATTTCGCCACCGTGCTGGCGGAGTGCCCCAGAACGGCGTGTGACCACGAGTTCTATATCGTCTGCAGACGGCGTCGCCATGATGAGTACTGCTGCTTGGCGCGGGATAACCCCCACCGGTGGTTCGTTTATGCGCAGAGTACGCCCATCTGCGGCGTGAATCATCGGCAAGGTCGACTGCGCCACCCCATAGTCGTGGGTTGCAATTGCACGCAGAATCGTGTGCCATTGTGACTCATCAGTCGCGTTAGGGGGTTTCACACTGCACCGTTTGGAGCAACCGCCCCGTATACCGTTTGACGATGGTGATTGTATGGTTGCCGCTGACTTCGTCGCCCATGTACACCGGGAGCACATAACGTCCGTTGGGAGTACTCATACCAGCGCCGACAATACGCAAATCAAAGCGTACTTCGAGCATGGTATTGGGTGTCGTTACGCCTTCGAACAGGTGGATGGTGTGTGCCGCGCAGGTGCGTACCGTCCCCTCGACGGTGCTCTGTGTGCTCGCGAGGGCGACAGGTGTGGGTGTGTCTATCGACGCAACCGCAAAGACGTCATTTTGTGGACTATTTGCATCGTTGAACGGCATCGTCGTCACAGTTTGTTCGTCAAATTCGGGC
>JBFYTT010000295.1:0-3572 GCA_041300425.1 Roseiflexaceae bacterium | reverse complement strand
GTAATACCGGGGCGTGCCATAATCCAGGCCAAAGCGACCTGACCAGATGTGGTGTTGAGCTCTTTGGCGACGGCGTCGACGGCGGCGAGGATCTTGAAGCCGCGTTCGTTCATGTAATTGGCCTGCACGCCACCGGCACGGGGGCTGGTGGGCAACGCCTGGCCGGCGCGGTACTTGCCCGAGAAGAAGCCGCTGGCCAACGACGAGTAGGTAATCACGCCGACGCCTTCGCTGATACACATCGGCTCGAGCTCGCGCTCGTAGTCGGCCCGCATCACCAGGTTGTAGCGCGGCTGTACACACTCGTAGCGCGCCAGGTTGTGGCGATCGCTGACCCATAGTGCCTTGGTCAAACGCCAGGCAGCGAAGTTCGACGCGCCGATGTAGCGTACCTTGCCGCTGCTGATGAGGTCGTCATATGCCCGTAGCGTCTCGTCCAACGGGGTGTTGAGGTCGTCGGCGTGGGATTGGTAGAGGTCGATATAGTCGGTCTTGAGGCGCGTGAGGCTGTCTTCGACGTGCTTGATGATGCGGTAGCGCGACAAGCCTTCACCATTGGGGCCGTCGTCCATGCGCATGCCTACTTTGGTGGCGATGATGAGGTTGGTCCGGTTGTTGCGGGCCTGCATCCAGTCGCCCAAAATGCGCTCGGATTCGCCGCCTACATGGCCCGGGGCCCAGCGCGAGTAGACATCGGCGCTGTCGATGAAGTTGCCGCCGCCGGCCACAAACGTGTCGAGCACGTCGTACGAGCGCTGTTGATCCGTCGTCCACCCCAATACATTGCCACCGAAGCATATCGGTGTGACATACAATCCCGTCCGGCCCATGCGTCGTGTCTGCATCTGTCTGCTCCTCTGATTCTGTCCTCGCTCTATTGTACGAGGATTTGTGCGATCATGGCACGCCGCGACCAGGCAGACGCGGTATACTGTAGCCAAGAGTCGTGTTCGTACGGGGATGGGGATGTCTGCCAGCAAATCAAACCAACGCCTCTGGGCCGAACCCGACACCGTCGAGCTCTTGCAGCGCGAAATCGCCGAAGCACACCGCACCATCAAAGCATTGATGCGCCGCCTTGCCGACGAACAAGAACAATCCCAAAAGACACAAGCGGCCTACGAACAGATGAAAAACAACATCGTCGAGATGAACCGCGAACACACCCTCGTCGAACGCGAACGCGACATGTGGCGCATGCGTGCAGAACAATCCGGCCTGGGCAACGGCGAGTTTCTCCCCCTGCTCACCGCAGACGAGGTCAGCTCGATACGCCGCGCGATGGCACGCCTCCATCACCCCGACACCGGCGGCGACAGCGACCGGATGAAACAATGGAACAAGCTGCTCGACGATTGCACCCCCAAAAACACCGACAAACGCACCCCCCGCGACCCCAAATAAAATCACAGATTGGAGCGTTTTTATGCGCCAGAGTGGTATCCTGTTGCACCCCACGTCGCTCCCCAGTCGCTGGGGTATCGGCGATCTCGGCCCGGCTGCCGCCCAATTTGTCGACACGCTCATTGCCACGTCGCAACGTATTTGGCAGGTCCTGCCCCTCGGGCCGACCGGCTATGGCGATTCGCCCTACCAGTGCTTTTCGGCGTTCGCGGGCAACCCACTCCTCATCAGTCCCGACGCCCTCATCGACGCCGGATTGCTCGATCCTGCAGAACGCGACACGTACCCCCACTTCGACGACCACGTCATCGATTATGGTACGGTCATCCCCGCCAAGTTCGCATTACTGAGCCGCGCCTACCAGGCCTTTGGGCAACACACCAGCAATCTGCACGCCGAATACACTGCATTCTGCGCCGCAGAATCGCGCTGGTTAGCCGACTACGCACTGTTTATGGCTCTGAAAGCCGACCACGGCGGCATCACCTGGTCTTCGTGGGCACCAGCCTATGCGCAGCGCGACCCGGCCGCACTGGCCGAAGCGCGTACCCGATTGGCCGACGACATCAGCTACCAACAGTTCCTGCAGTTCATCTTTTATCGGCAATGGCGTGCCATCCGTTCCTACGCCAATGGACGCGGTATCACCATCATCGGTGACGCACCGATTTTCGTCGCCTACGACAGTGCCGACGTCTGGGCTGCGCCCGAGCTCTTTTGGCTCGACAACACCGGCTTGCCGACCGTCGTGGCCGGCGTGCCGCCTGACTACTTCTCGGTCGATGGGCAACGCTGGGGCAACCCGCTCTACCGCTGGGATGCTCACCGTGCCCAAGGCTACGCCTGGTGGATCGAGCGCATCCGCTCCAACGCGATGCTCTATGACTTGATCCGCCTCGATCACTTCCGCGGTTTTGTGGCGTATTGGGAGGTCCCCGTGGCCGAGCCCACCGCACGCATCGGCCGCTGGGTTGAGGCACCCGGCTTCGAGCTTTTGCAGGCACTGACCGCCGCACTCGGTACCTTGCCTATCATTGCCGAGGACCTCGGCCTCATCACCGACGACGTGGTGCGCCTGCGCGACGAAAACGGCCTCCCGGGGATGAAGATTCTGCAATTCGCCTTCCACGGTAACCCGGCCGAAGCCTTTCTGCCGCACCACCACATCCGCGCATGTGTCGTCTATACGGGCACCCACGACAACGACACCAGTCGCGGCTGGTACGAGGCCGCCACCGACAGCGAGCGTGCCTTTTTGGCCGAATACCTCGGCAAAGCCCCCCAACACATCGACCCGGCTTGGGACCTTCTGCGCCTCGCCTGGGGCTCGGTGGCCGACACCGCCATCGCGCCACTCCAAGACGTGCTCGACCTGCCCACCGCAGCCCGCATGAACTACCCGGGCCGCCTGGGCGGCAACTGGGGCTGGCGCTTCGGCTTTGATGCGCTCCAGCCACACATCCTCGAGCGACTGCGTGTCATGACGCATACGTTTGACCGCGCATGAGTAGGAAGAAATGCGTAGGTTTCAGTGATCAGGTTTCAGATATCAGTTTTCAAACAATGCATCTAGAGTGTTTGTATGAAAGCGGGCGTGCTGCGATGCGGAGGCAAAAATGCACGGCAGCAACGATACACTATTTCTCACGAAAAACGATCTCCGTACATCATGCTCACTACTCACTGATAACTGATCACTACTAACTGATCACTCCTACCAGAGTGGATACAAAAGCCCCGAGAGCGGAACGCTCACGGGGCTTATTGAACAGCTAAGTACGACTAGACTGACATCGTGGGGTACCCAGCGTAATCACCGAGGTGCGCCACCGAACCAGCGCCGACAATAGCGCCGAGGTGCAACGCCTCAGGGATGCTCTTGCCACGGAGCAATCCAGCAATGAAACCAGCGTCGAAGCCGTCGCCCGCGCCGACAGGGTCAATCACTCGCTCGGCGGCAACCACTGTGGCCTCGTAGCGTTGGCCGTCGACGATGGCCAGTGCCCCGCGTTCGGCACGTTTGAGGACGACCGTTTTGATGCCCAGCGCGACGGCCGACGACAGATAGTGCTCGTCGTCGCCGGGCCCGAACAGTGCCGCTGCGTCTTCGTGGCCCATCAACATGACGTCCACCGCGGCAGCGATGGGGGTCAGGTTGGATCGGGCGC
>JBFYTT010000368.1:0-3442 GCA_041300425.1 Roseiflexaceae bacterium | reverse complement strand
GTCACCATAGGCTGGGCGTGGTGGCCGGTCGCCGCCGAATGATGGGCGGTCGCCACGGGGTGCGTCACCATCACGGCGGAAGCCGCCGCCAGCAGGACGGTCACCATAGGCTGGACGTGGTCGGTCGCCGCCGAAGGACGGGCGGTCGCCACGAGGTGCGTCGCCATCACGGCGGAACCCACCGCTCGGGCGATCGCCGTCGCGACGGAATCCACCGCCACTTGGGCGATCACCGTATGCCGGTCGGGCTGGCCGATCGTCGCGACGGAAGCCGTCGGACGTACGGGCGCCACGTGGTGCGTCTGAGCTTGGGCGCTCGTCGAGGCGATTGCCGCGTGGTGCGACTTCGTCGCCATCGGCTGCTTCTTCGTTGCTGTCAGCAGCAGGTGCAGAGACGGGACGTGGGCCGGCGGCCTTTTGGGCTGCCTTGGCCTTTTGGGCAGCAATCAACCGAGCCATTGATTCGGCGCGGTCTGCGTGCTGCTGGAGCTTTTCGATTTCGTCTTCGG
Source organism: Roseiflexaceae bacterium (assembly GCA_041300425.1). Lineage (GTDB taxonomy): Bacteria > Chloroflexota > Chloroflexia > Chloroflexales > Roseiflexaceae > UBA965. Next base: position 2,933 of record JBFYTT010000368.1, on the reverse strand, counting down.
TCAGTGAGCGCCATGCACCTGCGGCCAGATCACCCAGGGTGATGGGGCCTTCGCGGGTGCGGATGAGGCGCAATACGTCGAAGCCGAGGGCAGTTGCGACGCGGCGAATCTGCCGTTTGCGACCTTCGTGCAAGACGACGCGTACCCACGTGCCGCTGTCACCGCGTTCGATGACTTCGACCCAGGCTGGTGCGGTCGTGATGGTGGCTTCTTCGCCGTCGGCACCGTCGTAGTTGTCGTTATCGGCGGTCTCGTCTTCGACGGCCGGCAATTCGACGCCGTTCCGCCAGTCGCGCAGATCGTCTGCGCTCGGGGTGGCGTTCAACAGGACGCGATATTCTTTCTCGACCTGATTGCTGGGGTGCGTCAATGACTGTGTCAATGAGCCGTCGTCGGTCAACAGCATCAGACCTTCGGAAGCGAAGTCGAGCCGACCAACCAAATGCAATCGTTGTGGGACATCGACCAGTCCGATGACGGTCGGGCGACCCTGTGGGTCTTCGGTCGTCGAAACGACGCCGACGGGCTTGTGGAACATGATGTAGGTCCGCGCCTGGCGGGGACCGAGTGGCTTGCCGTCGACCAAAATGGTGTCGACGTCGGGATCAACCCGCGTTCCAGCCACAGATACGACCTCGCCGTTGACGTTCACACGTCCTTCCGAGATCAAAACTTCACAATCGCGGCGCGAGGCGATGCCTGCGCTGGCCAACACTTTCTGTAAGCGTTCTGGGGCCACAGTGGGACTCCTTAAATGAAATGCGCGCCTCACGGCGGGCAAACAAACTGCTGCGTCAACACATATACGGACGCAGGCATACCGGGGCATACCGTGGTATTGTACCACAGATATACGTATTTATGATTCTAGCGCGTTTTCTGCCACTCTGAGGACATATGCCGACCGAACGTGTACCCCTTTTGCCGATCAGCGACCTCCCCCCGGGCACGATGCGCTACCTCGACATCGACGGACTGCCCGTCGGCGTTGCCCATGTCGGCGCGACCATCTATGCCTTCGCCGACACCTGCCGGCACGAGGGCGGCTCGCTGTCGTCGGGCGTCCTGGTCGATGACACCGTCACCTGCCCATGGCACGGCTGGACCTATCGGCTCACCACCGGCAAGGCGATTGTCCCGCCGGTGGGCATCCGCATCCCCATCTACCCAACCGAGCTCGTAGATGGTATGATTTATGCATATATCGACTGGGGTGATTAACCGTACGGTATGCCCTAATCGTTCATCTTTTTATACAAAACGAGGTCACTGATGACACGAGATGTCAAACCAACCCTGCGCGGTTCGACGCAGTTGCCTGTGCCTGGTGTCAAAGGCAAAGCCTTGGTCGCCCGTGATGCGGCGGTTTTGTCTGGCGCGATGGGTCGTGTGTATCCCTTTGCCATGGAACGAGGCCTGGGTAGCGAAGTCTGGGACGTCGACGGGAACCGGTATCTAGACATGGCCGCCGGTATCGCGGTGGTCTCGACCGGTCACTCGCATCCCAAAGTCATCGAGGCCATGCACAACCAAGTGAACAAATTTGTCCACATGGCCGGCACGGACTTTGTCAACGAACAGATGGTCAACGTCGCCGAAAAGCTGGCTGCCACCATGCCCCAAAGCGAACCATGGCAGGTGTTTTTGACCAACTCGGGTACCGAGTCGATCGAAGCCGCCATGAAGCTGGCTCGTGCCGCCACCGGCCGGCAGGGCATCATCTCGTTCTTGGGTGCGTTCCACGGGCGATCGTATGGTGCGATGTCGATTACGGCTTCCAAGGCAGCCCAGCGCCGCGGCCACTTCCCACTCGTGCCCGGGATGTTCCATGCGTTCTATGCCAATCCGTATCGCACCCCGTTTGGGATCGAAAAGGAACGCGTCACCCAGGCGACCCTCGACTACATCGAAAAGACGATGTTTACCACCATTGCACCGCCCCAAGACATCGCGGCGATTATCCTCGAGCCGATCCAGGGCGAAAGCGGCTACGTCGTACCCACCCCTGGGTTCCTCTGTGGTCTGCGCCAGCTGTGTGACCGCCACGGCATTGTGCTGATCTACGACGAGGTCCAATCGGGCGTCGGTCGCACCGGCAAAATGTGGGCCCACCAGCACGAGAGCGGTGCCACCGGCGGTGCCGACAGCATCTGCGCCCACTGCAAAAAGACCAAGAGCCAGGGTTGTACCCCAGACATCGTCGTAACGGCCAAGGGCCTCGGCGCCGGTATGCCCATCGGCGGCATCATCGCCAAGAAGTCGCTGATGGAGCGCTGGCCCGAAGGTTCCCACGGTAGCACGTATGCCGGCAATGCGCTGGCCTGTGCCGCCGCGAATGTCGTGCTTGATCTGGTCAAAGAAGAGCTGTGCACCAATGCCGCCGACGTCGGCGCACACCTCAAGGCAGGGCTCGAGAGCTTGGCCAAGCGCTACGACGTCATCGGCGATGTACGTGGTCGGGGCTTGATGTTGGGTGTGGATTTTGTGCTCAATAAAGAGACCAAAGAGCCTGCCAAGCAACTCGCCGGCGAAATTATGGAAGAAGGATTCCGCCGCGGCATGCTCATCCTGACCTGCGGCTACTCGACCATCCGCTTCTGCCCGCCGTTGGTCCTCACCAAGCCCGAAGCCGACGAGGCCCTCGAGCGCTTTGAGGCGACCATTCAGGCGTGCATTTAGGTTACAGGTTACAGGTTGGGGTGAAGGAATAGATTGAATCCGCCTGTGCATCACTGATGCGCAGGCGGTTTTTTTGTGTGAATAAAAGCCCTGCCAATACGGTATGTGCATGATGACGGGTATCGTACTCACCCGTTCAGGCATACGACCGGTAGCAACGTTTATACCGCGCTATCATCGATTCACTGATAAAATGTGTATTACGTAAAACAGAAAAGAACGCATATGAATATTCTCGACATGCAAGGTCACAT
>JBFYTT010000282.1:0-4797 GCA_041300425.1 Roseiflexaceae bacterium | reverse complement strand
TGCGCATAGCGCTCGCGGTGCACCCAGGCGTCGCGGATCCAGCTCCGTTCAAAGGCCGGATTGACGCGTTGCAAAGCGGGCACAAACGTGTCGATGATTTCGTCGCGCGTCATGGTCATATACGGATGGTCGACGGGCACATAGTCCCCACAGTAGAGGATGTGGTCGCCGTCGTAGTGCTTCGGATCGATGAAGTGGGTATGCTCCACCATGGCCAACATGGGGAACTCGGGTTTGGGCGTGTTGATCCAATAATCGGCCTCGGTCAGCGGCTGCCGCAAGGCCAATGTCATGACCATCGCTCCCAACGAATGGAGCTTTTCGAGCCCCGCCAAATACGTCGCCGGCAACGACATCACCAGCCGTTTGAGGACCTCGGGGCCGGTGGTGACCAGCACGCGATCGGCGTTGATAATCTCGCCGTTGGTCGACGTCGCAAACCAGGCGTTGCCGTCGTAGGTCAAACCGGTCAGCGGTCGGTTGAGGTGAATGGTCGCCCCTTTGGCGCTCAAATAGCTGACCATGTCGTCTGCCAATGCTTGGAAGCCGCCGCGGTAGTAGCCTAACTTGAAGCTCCGCGCCTTGAAGCGTGACCACAGCCAGGCCATGTTGACCGTCTCGGCAAAGGTGCCGAACTTGCCGCGCAACAGCGGTTCGATCATGCCGGTGTACGCCTTGGCACCCATGACGCGGCGGCTCCAGCTCGCGGCCGTCTCACGCTCCAGCGGGCGCCAGTCGCGCACGATGTACTTGAGGTAGGCAATAGCAAAGCCGAAGCGCAAGCGGTCGATAAACGGCATCAGGGGGAGCTGTAGCACCTTGACCGGGCTATCGAGCTGCCAGGTGCGGTCGCGCCACCACTGGACGGTACGTGGCGCCTCGAAGAACAATTTTTCACCCTGCCCGATATCGGCGACCAAGCGCCGCAGGTCGTGGTCGGTCTCGAACAAATGGTGATAAAACCGCTCCAGCGGCCATTCCCAGCGCTCGCTTCCCTTGAAGCCCGATGCCAAGCCGCCTGCAGTCGCTGCAGCCTCGCAGATGGTCACCTTGTGCCCTGCGGCTATCAAATCTTTGGCGGCGGTCAGACCGGCATAGCCAGCGCCGACAATGAGTATATGCATGGGGTTATTCCTCTTTCTGACGGGCTTCGACGGCTTTGCCGAAATCGTCCCAACTCAGATGGTGACGCAACATGTAGTACGCACCGAGCAGGGTGATAGGCAACCACAACGCCACATGCAACACCAGCGTGTAGCCGGTCGCCATCGCTTGCGCGACGCCATAGCGCTGCAAAATCAAGATCCCCGGCACGTCAAACGTACCCGCATAGCCCGGTGTCGATGGCAAGGTGGTGGCCAAATTGACTACGGCGGTCATCAACATAAGCACCGTGAAGTCGACATGGAACGGGAAGCCCTGCATCACCACCCAGTACTTGCCGGTTTCGGTCAGCCAAATCAATGCCGACGAGGCGAAAATAACCAGCATTTCGCGTGGGCTTTTGAGCGACTGCAACCCACTGACAAAGCGCAACACGACTTCGCTACCGGTTGCTTTGAAGCGTTCCGGCAAAAACCGCTGGGCAATCCACTCCCACACACGCACGAACTGCGCCGGATTGGCCGCTAGGTACAAAAAGAATACCAGCGCAAGCCCAAAGACCAGGCTGAACACTGTCACGATTTGGGTATAAAACGGCGGCAACGGCGCAAACGGCAGCGTCACAAAGACAAAGACGAGCATAATCAGGCCGTCAAACAGGCGCTCGAGCACCACTGTGGCCAACGACGCACTCATCGAAATACCCTCGCGCTTGCGCAACACATACGAGCGCAACACCTCGCCAGCGCGGGCCGGGTAGACGTTGTTGCCCATATAGCCGATGACGACGACCGGCCACAGCCGGGCCAGCGGGATGTCTGCAATCGGCCTGAGCATCGACTTCCAGCGCCAGGTACGGATAAACACCGCAATCGTGTACACCCCGACAGCCGGGATAATCCACCAGTAGTTGACCGAGCGCACGACGTCAAAGAAATCGCCGAAATGCAGCCCGCGGAAGGCGATATAGACAAAGACAATGCTGATGGCGATGCCGATGAGCAGACGGAATTTTTTCATAACCCTCTCTGCCTACGCATAGTGACTCACGCCATCGTACCCGCCAACGCTGACTGTGTCAACGCACCGACTGCCGTTTACGACAGTACATAGTGCCAAATCACATAGCCGATGCCAATGAGTAATGAAAGCGTCAGAATCCGCTCGCTCCGGGCCGCCCGTTGCTCCATCCGTTGCAACTGACGCTCCATGCGGCGCATGTCGACCCGTAGCGTCCCCTGCTCGAGCATCCCCAACACCCGGTCGACCCGAGCCGGGAGCCCGAGCAACTGGCGGCCGATGCGCACCGCGTTGTCCACCAACGAGCGTTGATTCTGCATCACCCAGCGCCGTGCAATCGGTTGCATCGCGGTAATAAAGTTGGTCCGGTCGTCGAGAATGGTAATCACACCGGTCAGCAAACTCAATGCCCGACCCAAATAGACCACGTCTTGGGGCAACTGGAACGGCAGAGTGAGAAAAATCCCGCGCAAATCGTACGACAGGGCGACGAAATCAATCGTCTTGTAATCGGCAATACTGCGATCAAAGACCTCGTCGAGCACGCGCGCAATCACCCGCCGGATCTCGTCGCGGTCGGCGTCGCCCATAATCATCCCCATGGCGTCGAGCGCCTCGACGGTGCCCAACGCATCATTGCCGGCGACCGCCAAAATGCCGCGCCGGAGCTGCTTCTGCAAAACCGGTGGCACCGTCGCCACCGCCCCCAAATCGAGCAGATGGAGCGTCCACGTGCCCTCACTGCCGGGGGCGATCAGCATATTGCCGGGGTGTGGGTCGGCGTGGAAGATGCCGTATTCGAAGCATTGGGTGAAAAAAACGTCGAGCAACATCTGTGCCACTGCCGTGCGGTCGATGCCGGCAGCAGTCAATCCCGCCACATTGTCTGGCGCGATGCCGTCGATCCAATCCATCACCAACACGCTGTCGGTCGACAAGTCTGCATGCACCACGGGCAGGGCAATGCGCGTATCGCGCTCCAACACGGTTGCCAAGCGCTGGTTATTACGCACTTCGATGCGATAATCAAGCTCTTCGCGCAGGACTGTCGCGAACTCATCGTAGACGCGCTGGATGTCGACGCGCTGGCGGATGAGCGGGTAGTTTTTGATCAGACGCACCACCATCTGCACAGCAGAGAGGTCTGTCTCGATAATCGCACAGATGTTGGGGCGCAACACCTTTACGGCTACCGGACGGCCGTCGTCGACCCGTGTGCCGCGATAGACCTGCCCCAACGAGGCAGCCGCCACCGGCGTCGTGGTAGCAAAGGTCACCACCGCGCTCGGGTCGTTGCCCCAGGCCGCGGTCAGCAGAGGTTCGACTTGGCTGTAGGGCACCGCTGGCACGTCATCGCGCAGTCCCGCCAGCACCTGGGTCACTTCGGGCGGCAGAATGTCGACGCGCACCGACAGGAACTGCCCCATTTTGATGGGTACCCCGCCTAGATCGATGGCCAGCGCGCGGAACCGCACCGCCAAGCGCTGCCAACGCCGCGCCGTGCTCGCCCGGAACCATCTGCCCAGCAGGATATCAAAGACAAAAATATGGAGAACGATGTGCAACTGTGTCAACAAGATCCGCCAATAGCGTCGCCGCATACATCGTCCTTTTGTGGCATTCGTCACAATCGTATGGTAGCACGATGGTCCGCACGGGGGATGAGGAAATGCCTTGAATGTAGCCACTGCTATGCTATTATTGGCGCATCGAACACGGAAGGAAGTGTATATGAATGTCGCAATGTGGGGCAAAGCGCTCCGGACCATCCCGCGCTTGTCCAAAGAAGAATGGCTGTCACTCGATATCATCGCACGCTGGCTGGTTGCCTCGCGGGCAGCCGTGCTGGTCATGACGGCGACGTCGGCCATGATCGCCGGGGTATGGGCCTGGCACGACGGGATGTTCAACGGGCTCCTGTGGTTCTGTCTGTTCGTCGGGCTGACCATGGCCCACGCCGCCAACAACCTCATCAACGACCTGATGGACTACCGCTCGGGCGTGGACCACAACAACTACTTCCGCGCCCAATACGGCCCGCAGCCGTTGGTGCACGGCCTCCTCGACCAAAAAGGGTTGCTGGTCTACATCGCCATTACCGGGCTGATTGCCTTGGTCCCAGGCGCGTACCTGGTCTACCTGCGTGGCGAGCTGGCGTTGTATCTGCTGCTCGCCGGCGCGGCATTTGTTGTCTTCTACACCTGGCCCCTCAAGTACGTCGGCATGGGCGAGGTGGCGGTGTTTGTGATTTGGGGGCCGTTGATGGTCGGTGGTGGCTACTACGTCATTACCGGGCAGTGGTCATGGGATGCGGTGCTCATCAGTATCCCGCAGACGCTTGCGGCCACGACGGTGCTCTTCGGCAAGCATATTGATAAAAGCGGGGCAGATCGCGCCAGCAAAATATACACGTTGCCCGTCATCCTCGGACCACGGCTTGCCAAAGCAGTCGCGGTAGTGTTGATCGTGGGGCAGTATCTGGTCGTCGGCTGGTTGATTGCCCGTGGCACGGTCACGCCGGTGCTGGGGGTCGTGATTCTGGCGGCGGCAGCGGGGTGGGCAGCCATCAAGGTGTTTGGCACCGAACGCCCCGAGGTCCCGCCGGCAGATTACCCACCCGATGTCTGGCCGCTCTGGTATGCACCGTATGCATTTGTGCACACGCGCTTATTT
>JBFYTT010000267.1:0-3673 GCA_041300425.1 Roseiflexaceae bacterium | reverse complement strand
CCAACATACACCCAGGCAGCGGGGCCACGCTGCACCATAACGGGTACCGCACGGGCCGATGTCTTGCGTGGTACCCCGGGTAACGATGTGATTTGTGGATATGCAGGTGCAGACACGATCTACGGTAACGGCGGCAACGATGTCATTTATGGCGGTGACGGCAACGACATCATCGATGGTGGATTCGGGAACGACATCATTCACGGTGGTAACGGCATCGATCGCATAACCGGCGGCGTTGGCAATGACACACTCAACGGCAATGCGGGCAACGATACGCTCAACGGGGGCACTGGCCACGACGTACTCAACGGCAATGCGGGTGCCGACCAACTCAATGCTGGTGTGGGAGATGACTCCCTCAGTGGTGGCAGTGAGCGCGATGTGTTGCAACCTGGCACTGGCGATGACCAGTGCGCCATTGATACGACCGACCTTACCATAGGACGATGTCGGAAAGACACAACCGCGCCGGTTTTTGCACCAATGGCGATGTCGCGCACGGTCTCTGCCGGCGACGATATGACCATCGAATGGGTGTTGACCGATGATTCGCCCATCAATATGACGTGGGGATTTATCGGTGGTAATGCGGGATGGATTATCGAGTGGTGTGATTTACCTGTTATCTCGAGCGGTATCGATGACACAATAAACGCAAAAACCGGGCTTTTGACCGCGCGATTCCGTGTGTCATGTACGGTGCCTGTCAATGCACCGAATGGGGAGTACCTCGTCGAGCTGAACGCAGTAGATGTATTTGGTAACGACGCAACCCCGCAACGTGTCATCGTCACAGTCGAGAACGGCTCGACTGATGTGGTCGCACCGACCATTTCAGAACTTACCTTGTCGTCTGATTCCGTCGATCGTACTGAACCATTGACGATATCGATGCGACTCGACGACGAGACTGGCATACGTGAGGCATATGTCTACATGGCGCACGATCAGTATGGGTTTGCGGATTTGAACGGATGGGGCTACACGGTCTACAACGCTCCGCAGGCGGTACCGATTCCCGTCAGCAGCGGTATAGCACATCAGCACACCCAACAGATTGTATTTGTTGACGATGCGCCAGCGGGTGTCTACACGGTGTGGGTGAGTGTGCGCGACACCCTTGGGAATCGTGACTTCATTCAAACAACGACCACGGTCGAACTACGGTAGATTCGCTTTGCCATATCTCGGTACCTCGTGACCGTTGATCGAGATGCGATGAACACACGTCACTCATGTACCATGTACCACCCACTTCCTCTTTTCTGAGGAAAGTGGGTGGTTTTTTGCTGTATGGCGTAATTCGTTTGTTCAAAATAGCAGAAGTGGTGTGTTTTCCACACCGGAGATGTACCCACACCAGTATGTCTACCCGGGGATAGAGAACCTCTATGTTCTTTGCTATAATCGCAGCAGTCGCATAACCAGAATGAGGTGTTCCATGACCGAACAGTTTGATGGACTGTTGCAATGGCGTTGTATCGGCCCATTCCGCGGTGGCCGGGTCGTCACCGTCGCTGGTGATCCCCACGACAACAATGTCTTTTATTTTGGCGCATGTGCGGGTGGCGTCTGGAAGACGACCGACGCCGGCCAATACTGGTTCAATGTCTCGGACGGCTTCTTCAAGACGTCGTCGGTCGGTGCAGTGGCCGTATCAGAGTCCGACCCCAATGTGGTCTGGGCCGGCATGGGCGAAGCCACCATCCGCATCGACGTTTCGCATGGGGACGGCGTGTATCGCTCGACCGACGCAGGCGCAACCTGGAAGCACATGGGCCTCGCAGATACCCGTCACATCGCCAAAGTGCGCATTCACCCCACCAACCCCGACATCGTCTGGGTTGCAGCGTTTGGGCATGCGTTTGGCCCGAACAGCGAACGCGGCGTCTACAAGACCACCAACGGTGGCGAAACCTGGACCAAAGTCCTCTATCGCGACGAAAACTCCGGCGCCATCGACCTCACCGTCGATGTCAATAATCCCCGTATCCTGTATGCCACGACATGGGAAGCACATCGCAAATTCTGGGACATTTCGTCCGGTGGTGCTGGCTCGGCGGTATACCGCTCGAAAGACGGCGGCGACACGTGGGAAGACATCACCAGCAAACCGGGTCTGCCTACCGGCACCCTGGGCAAGATGGGCATCACCGCATCGCCGGCGCGACCGGGTCGTGTCTGGTGTCTAATCCAGCACGCAGATGCTGCAGGCATGTACCGCTCGGATGATTACGGCGAGACCTGGTCACACGTCGCTGCCAATGATTTGCTGATTTCGCGCGCGTGGTACTACACACACGTCCATGCCGACACCCAAGATGCCGACACGGTGTACGTCAACTGTCTGTCAATGTGGAAGTCGACCGACGCTGGTGCGACATACACCCAAATTGACACCCCGCACGGTGACAACCACGACTTGTGGATTTCGCCCGTGTACAACAAGCGCATGATCCAAGGTAACGACGGCGGTGCAAACATCAGCTTCAACACCGGCGGGACCTGGACCAGCATCTACAACCAACCGACCTCGCAGTACTACCATATCGGCGTCGACAATCGTACGCCGTACCGTGTCTATGGCACCCAGCAGGACAATAGTTCGTTGGCAGTCCCCAGCCGGTCGGCCAGCACATCGATTCCGTGGAGCGCCGTCAAAATCGCAGGTACCGGTGAATCGGGCTATATCGTGGTCGACCCCAAAGACGACAACATCGTCTACGTCGGCGCCATCGGGTCGTCGTCGGGCGGCGGAAATTGTCTGCAGCGCTACGACGAACGCACCCAGCAGATTCGTTTGGTGACGACCTGGCCCGAGTCGATGACCGGTGAAGGTGCGGTGTCGCACAAGTATCGCTTCGCCTGGACCTACCCCATCGTCTTTTCGCCACATGATCCAAACACTCTCTACTGTGCTGGCAATGTGGTCTTCAAGACGACCAACGAAGGCCAAAGCTGGACTCCCATTAGTCCGGATTTGACCCGTAACGACGCGTCCAAACTGCAAATAACCGGCGGACCTATTGACCGCGACTCGGTCGGTGCCGAAGTCTACTGCACGGTCTTTTCGTTCACCGAGTCACCGCATCGTGCAGGTGAATTGTGGGCAGGATCGGACGACGGCCTCATCAACGTGTCACGTGACCACGGCAAAACCTGGACGAATGTGACCCCCAAGGACTTGCCCGAATGGGCCATGGTAACGTCTATCGAAGTGTCTGCACACAACGCCGATACCATTACCTTCTCGGCGGCACGGCACAAGTTGGATGACTATGCGCCGTATATTTATCGCTCGACCGACAGCGGCAAGACATGGAAAAAGGTCACTGCTGGTATCGGTGCCGACCACTTTGTACGTATTGTCCGCGAAGACACGGTCCGCAAGGATCTGCTGTTTGCCGGTACCGAGACGAATTTGTATGTCTCGTTCGACGGTGGCACGGCATGGGAGCTGTTCCAGCTCAATTTGCCGGTCTGCCCGATCTATGACCTCATCATCAAAAACGGCGACCTGGTCGCCGGCACGCACGGCCGCGCCATGTGGATTCTCGACGACATCACGCCGTTGCGCCAGTACAACCCTGCCGCGAAGCAGGCAGCGGCGCATCTGTTTGCCCCACGCCCATCCGAGCGCATCTTGGCAGCGTTGTTCGAAGACGAGGAC
>JBFYTT010000211.1:0-4657 GCA_041300425.1 Roseiflexaceae bacterium | reverse complement strand
ACTGACCACAGAGGACGAGTCTGGTGCCAGCGCAGAGACTGCTTCGGCGTTGCCTAGCACAAAAATCCAGACACCCAACATGGTGGTTGCTGTGATTGCGCCAATCAGACCAGTCAAAAATCCCAACAGACCGAAGTACCCTTTGGCGGAACGGGCCAGCAACAACCCGATGGTGACCGGCACAATGCCTGCGACCACCGAAAAAACGGAATTCTGCGTGAGGGCCAACGGCATCACCAAACCTGCACCGACCCCGTACAACGCGACCGTCAGCCAATTGACCGATTTGATTCCTTCGCTGATGTACTGTTTGGCTGGCATGTTGTGCTTTGTCAGTGGCGGAACCGAGTTGTTTGTCATGTTTTCTTCCTGATACTAGAGCGTCGGTGGCGATTCACGCCCAAGGAGGTCATCGACTGCACGACGCAGATGGGTAATATCGGCGAACGACAGATACACAGATGCAAAACGGATGTAGGCGACCTCGTCGACCTCGCGCAATAACCGCATCGTCACATCGCCCACATGCGCCGAACTGACTTCGTGCTCGTTGTTGGTCAATAGTTCCGATTCGATATCATTGATGAGCTGTTCGACTCGCTGTGCACTCACCGGCCGGCGGTAACAAGCTGTCATGATGCCACGAAAGAGCTTGTCACGTTCGTAGGGCTCACGCTCGCCGTTTTTCTTCACGACGGTAATGCTGACCGACTCGATGCGTTCATAGGTCGTGAAGCGCTTGCCACACTGCGGGCAGCGACGCCTGCGACGAATGGAGTTCCCATCGTCGAGCTTGCGCGTATCAATAACGTCGCTCTCGGTGTGTGAACAATAGGGACAACGCATGTATCCTCCGGATAGTACCCTATACGCTCATGGTCACCGCACACGGCGATGTCCGCACCGCCGGGTGTCTTCATCATTGTACTATTGATTGTTTGCATGCGAAAAGGGCAACTGCCGGGTTGCCAGCCAGACCGATCAATTACGCCTTAAATTGCGGGAGCCAGCGCGCCTGGGCCGTCAAAAGCTCACTGACCATAGTGCGAATCTGGTCCAATGAGCAGACCGCTGCCGTCAACGGATCAAGCATGACTGCGTGATACACCGCTTCGCGGTTACCGGTCAGCGCCGCCTCGACAATCAACTCTTGGACATTGATGTTGGTTCGATTGAGCGCTGCCAGATGCGTTGGATAGTGGGCAATCGTCGTCGGCTGGATCCCGTTCCCGTCTACCAAGCAGGGTACTTCGACACAACACCCCTGGGGCAAGTTCATTATTAATCCCCGGTTGGGCACGTTCCCATTGATACGCGTCGGTTGATTGGCCTCGATGGCCTCGATAATCCGTGACCCGTATTCGTGCGACCGCACGGTGGGGATATCTTTGGCGCCGGCAATCATCTGCTCGCGTTCTTGGGCGACATGTACCTCACGCTCGAGGCAGTGACGGAGATAGCCCCCCGTGCGGCCGTTGTCGAACCAGTGGTCATGCGGGCTGGTGAACTTGGGTACCAAGACGTCATTCACCATGGCGGCGTTTTTGCGGAAGTAGGGCATATACTCGCTGGCATGACCACTCGACTCGGTCACGAACAGGCCAAAATGTCTCATCATGTCGATACGTACCGGCTCGCTCCCATAGATGTCGGGCTGCGTGGTCACTTCACGGATAATCGGGTACAAATCCGTTCCACGGCTGTCTTCGAATTTGAGAAAGAACGCTTGGTGATTGATGCCAGCGCACTGGTAGACGACCTGTTCATATGGCACATCGGCCCAACTGGCCATCATTTCGCTGGTGCCCTGGACACTGTGGCACAGCCCGACATGCTGGATCCCTTTGGCGCGATCGACTGCCCAACAATTGGCTGCCATCGGATTGACGTAGTTGAGCAATAACGCATCGCGATGACCGACCTGCATAATGTCGTCGGCCAAATCAAGGAGCACGGGGATGGTACGGAGTGCGCGGAAGACGCCGCCGGGACCGAGCGTATCACCGACACACTGCTCGACACCATACTTCTGCGGGATGTCGATATCAAGCTGGTACGCACCCAAACCACCCTGCTGGAACGTGGTGATGATGTAGCGTGCACCGCGCACCGCGTCACGACGGACGGTCGTTGCAGTCACGGTCGCGCGCAGTTGCCGTTTGTCGATGATGGTCTGTACGAGGGCACGGGCGGTCTCGAGGCGGGTCCGGTCAATATCCATCAGCGCTATTTCGCAGTCTTGCAACGCTGGCGAAAGCAAAATGTCGCTGCACAGGTTGCGGGTAAAGACCACACTCCCGGCACCAATAAGGGCTATTTTGGCCATCACACACTCCTCTTGCATGTCTGCTTCGTCGCGGATATCCGCATCGTACCATAGCGCCACGAACGGTAATCGCTGCGGCGCACGGCTTTGCATGGGTACCAAGTTCCATTATTATAGACAGACCACGTACAGGAGAACTACTATGGCCGATTACGAGATTGCTGATCTGTCGCTTGCCGATGCGGGCCGCAACAAAATCAATTGGAACGAAGGCGATATGCCGGTGCTGTTGGGCATCCGTGAGCGCTTCCGCAAAGAACGACCCCTCAAAGGCCTGCGCATTTCGGTCTGTTTGCATATAACCGCCAAAACAGCCGCCTTGATGCGGACGTTAGCGGCGGGCGGTGCCGAGGTCGTCCTGGTGGCCTCGAACCCGTTGTCGACCCAAGACGACGTGGCGGCGTCGCTGGTGATGCACGACGAAATACCCGTCTATGGCGTGCGCGGCGAATCGCTCGATACCTTCCGTTCGCATATCAATGTCGCACTCGACGTCAAGCCGCATGTGCTGTGCGACGACGGTGCAGACCTGACGAGTGCGTTGTTGCAACGCGGCCTCAATGCCGGGCTACTGCCGATGGGCGCTACCGAAGAGACCACGGCAGGGGTCAAGCGCTTCAAAGCGATGGAGGCACAGGGCGTCCTGCCGTTCCCCGTTATCGCGGTCAATCAATCGCTCACCAAGCACATGTTTGACAATCGCTACGGCACCGGCCAGAGCGCTATCGACGGCATTATCCGCGCCACCAATCTGCTGTTGGCGGGCCGTACCATCGTGGTCGCAGGCTATGGCTGGTGCGGCCGTGGGGTAGCGGCACGGGCAGCAGGCTTGGGTGCACTGGTTGTGGTGACCGAAGTTGATCCGGTCAAAGCCCTCGAAGCAGCCATGGACGGCTATCGCGTCATGCCCATGTTGGATGCCGTGCGTATCGCCGATGTAATCGTGGCCGTGACGGGCAATCGTACCGTCGTCGGCCCTGCGCACTTGGCCGAACTCAAAGACGGCTGTGTGCTGGCAAATGCGGGGCACTTCAATGTCGAAATCGATGTCGCGGCTCTCGAAGCCCTGGCCGTTTGCAAAGAGCAGCCGCGTACCCATGTGACGAGTTATGTACACGCCGACGGCCGGAAGTTCCACCTGCTCGGCGAAGGCCGACTCGTCAATCTCGTCGCAGGCGAGGGGCACCCACCTGCAGTGATGGATATGTCGTTTGCCAACCAGGCTTTGGCTTCAGAAATGCTGGCACGCAACGCCGGATCGATGGCCAAAATCGTCCATACCCTGCCGCAGAGCTTCGATGCCATGATTGCCTCGATCAAATTGCAAGCAATGGGCATCCGCTATGACGTCTTGACCGCAGAACAAGATACCTACCTGCACAGTTGGCAAGAAGGTACCTAGCCTTCGGTACGACAGGTGGGGAACAAACGGCGGTTTTTCCCCACCGAGGACCAAAAACAGATGACAGACATCCCCCGGTGGTATGACGCCATCCCCAAAGTAGAACTGCATGTCCACATCGAAGGCTCGATCCCGCTCGACACGTTGTGGGAACTCGTGCAGCGCTACGGCGGTGACCCCAGTGTTCCCACCCGAGCGGTGTTGGAGCAGCGCTTTGTCTATACCGACTTTGCCCACTTCATCGAGATGTGGGTCTGGAAGAATCGGTTTATCCGTAGTCTCGACGACTTCACACGCATAGCCGAAGCTGTCGCTCGGGACTACGCAGCACAAAACATCATCTATGTCGAAGCGCACTATTCGCCGACAGACTTCCGCGCACTCGGGTTCAGCATCGCTGAAATAACTGCTGCGATACGCACCGGGCTCGACCGCTGTGCCGAGACAACGGTGAAGCTCATCTGCGACGTCGTGCGTGACTCACCCATCGAACGTGCCCTACAGACGGTGCACGAGGTAGCCGCCCTGCGCCACCTGGGTGTGGTGGGGATTGGACTGGGTGGGTCAGAGCAAACGCACCCACCCGAACCATTTGCTCCGGTGTTTGCCCTCGCCCGGAGCTACGGCTTGCACACCACGGTCCACGCCGGCGAGGCAGCCGGCCCTGACAGCATCTGGGGTGCCATCAACGCACTCAAACCGGAGCGTATCGGCCATGCCGGCCGGGCCATCGAAGACCCCGCGTTGGTGGAGTATTATGTCACGCACAATCTTGCCCTGGAGTGTTGTCCGTTGTCGAATGTGCGGACCAATGTCTACGCCTCGGTCGCGGCACACCCGGTCGGGATGTTTATCGCACGCGGGATGCGTGTGACAATAAACACGGACGACCCAAAAATGTTTCATAATACGCTCGCCGACGAATATGA
>JBFYTT010000202.1:0-5229 GCA_041300425.1 Roseiflexaceae bacterium | reverse complement strand
AATCGCCAATCCCGCACTTTCTCGGTAACACGCCGACCCGGCAGCAGCCTCGACCGCAAGCAACGGTGGCGTTGCGACATCAGCAACGGGCACGATGCGGTACGCGTCGCGGCACAACCCTACGACTGCCGCCTCGATGTTGGCGGCTGGGGTCGCGGTGAACAGACAGCTTGGTCTCGCGATGGCGTGATATTGGCGAACACGTTCGATGCGCATCAACAACCAACGGGCATGTTGATAGGCAATACCGCTGAGCAGCTGAATATCGAGAAAGACCATGGATTGTAGGGAGCTCCAAAACGGCTTCCACGCAGTGTCGTGATCGCGCAACAGCGCACGATGCAGGCGTTGGTAGGTCGCGATGACGATCTGTGCATCGGTATCGGCGGTATCATCGTGTACCATCGTTATCTGCGGCACCAACGCTGCGGGCAAATCCGCCACGCACGCATGCAACGAGCGATACGCAGCTAATCCTGCTGCATGATCGGCAACGACAATCAGGATTTTGCCGGTAGGATTGGTGAGCAGTTGTTGGACGACACAAAACCACGCTGCGTCTGTGCGTGCCGAATGCCACCCCATCAGGACCGTCGTTTCGTGGCGAGTGAGGGCGGCCACTGCACGGACGAGATGGGGTCGAAAGACGTCACCGCGCTGCGTCAGCCAGAGATGTGCGAGCACCGCATCGACAGCGACGTGCGCACTCTCGAGCCCAGCATACCCGTGCAAAGACTGCTCGGAGCGGATCACGAACGTGGGGTTTTGGGCACTGTATTGATTGATAATGGCCCGGATAGATTCACGCATCGGCGCCTCACAGTGTTTGTTACGACACACTATAGCAGGTTCGCCTCGCGACGTACATATGGTGCCGTATGCATGTATTGCAGATGCCAACAGGCAAATTGCAGCAATCAGAAAATTCGATTTGCATTGTCTAGCCACGCGTGGTATTATTGTTTTCGTTGCCGAGGTCACAACGCAACGGACTGGTACAGATGTGGCCCCATCGTCTAGCGGCCTTGGACGTCACCCTCTCAAGGTGAAGATCGTGGGTTCGAATCCCACTGGGGTCACCACTCAAACCAGCGACCACATGGGGATGTGGTGTAGAGGCCTAACATGCGACCCTGTCAAGGTCGAGACCGCGGGTTCGAATCCCGTCATCCCCGCCACAGAGCCACCGATGTACACACATCGGTGGTTTTCTATATCTGTAGTCTGCATTTGAGCGGAGCAGGAGACGCCGGGCAGACCGGGTGAACCACGGTTTTTGTGGCTCACCACACCCATCCCCTGCAAACAGCTGGCAGACCCAGCGGATCGGTCACCCCTGTGGGTTCGGCCATGGCGAGCGCTGGGGCTGCCCCGCAGTGCTCCCCCGTCGGGCAGGCGCGGACCCTTTTTCCGTGTACTGGTGCGTGACCGAGTGCGTAGCGTGGATTGCTGGCAGATGCGCCGTTTAGCGCAGTGTGTTGGGGTAAGCCAGTCGACAGACGGTGCGTGCGCGTGCGTCGCTCGTCGCGATTATGTGATGGCTGTCAGCGCGTTGTAATGGTCAGCAGCATGACTCAAATCTGTTTTGACACACAGCCCTGCACACGCTACAATACGCAGACGGAGAAAATCCGTTGTCACGTGTTGACCAAACGGAGTCACGATGTTCGAAAGCCTATCCGATCGTTTACAAGCAGTCTTCAAAAAACTCGGCGGCAAAGGTCGCTTGAGTGAAGAGGACGTGCGCGAAGCGATGAAGCAAGTGCGCCTTGCACTGCTCGAGGCCGACGTCAACCTCCAAGTCGTGCGTGAATTTGTGGCCAAGGTGAGTGAGCGGGCAGTGGGCGAAGAAGTTTCGCGCTCGTTGACGCCATCACAACAGGTCATCAAAATCGTCCGCGACGAGTTAATTGCATTACTCGGCGAGGCCGAGGTACCCCTGGCAGATGCGACATTGCCACCGACGGTGATTATGTTGGTCGGTCTGCAGGGTGCCGGCAAAACCACACACGCCGCCAAATTAGCATTGCACCTCCGCAAAAAGGGCAAGCGCCCGTTGTTGGTGGCTGCAGATGTCTACCGCCCGGCGGCGATCGCGCAGCTCGAGTCGTTGGGCAAGCAGGTCAACATCCCCGTGTATAGTGAGGGGACGACCGCCAAGCCACCCGAGATTGTGGCCCGTGCACTGGCGCATGCCCGTGCCGAACATTGTAACTACGTCATCATCGACACGGCCGGCCGACTGCAAGTCGACGACCTGTTGATGAGCGAGTTAGCAGATATTGTCACCGTCGCCCAACCCCACGAACGGTTGTTGGTCGTCGACGCCATGATCGGTCAAGAAGCCGTCCGTGTCGCCGAAGAATTCAACAAACGCGTCGCGTTGAGCGGGATCATCTTCACCAAAATCGACGGCGATGCGCGTGGTGGTGCTGCACTTTCGGTGCGGTCAGTCACGGGTGTACCGATTAAGTTTTTGGGGACTGGTGAAAAAATCGAAGTGGGCACGCTCGAAGTCTTTCACCCCGAGCGCTTGGTCTCACGGATTTTGGGCATGGGCGATGTGTTGTCGTTGATCGAGCGGGCGGAATCGTCCATCGACAAAGACGAAGCAGAGCGCATGCAAAAGAAGCTCTCCAAGGGCTCATTCGACCTCGAAGACTTCCTCGCTTCGATGCGTCAGATGCAAAAGCTCGGGCCGCTCAACCAAATCCTGGGCATGTTGCCAGGGATGGGGAGCATGGCCAAAGGGGCAGAGCTGGTCAACGAGAAGGAGCTCCGTCGGGTTGAGGCGATTATCTTGTCGATGACGCCCAAAGAACGACGCAATCCTGATATTATCAAAGGTAGTCGCAGAGAACGAGTTGCACGGGGGAGTGGCACGTCTGCCGCGCAGGTGGCAAGCTTGCTCAAAAACTTCCAACAGATGCAACGGATGATGAAGCAATTCAGCGGCAGCTCAAAAGGCGGGCGTATGCCCGACCCCCGCGAGATGATGCGCCGGATGCGCTAACACCACACTAAGATTCGTGTAGGAGGCAATCGTACCATGGTCACTATTCGTCTACGCCGCACCGGCAAAAAGAAGCAGCCAAGCTATCGTTTGGTCATTGCTGACTCCCGTTCACCGCGCGATGGCAAGTTCATCGAAATCGTGGGTCATTACAACCCCGTCCGCGAGCCACAGGAGCTCGAGGTCAAGGCAGATCGTATCCGTCATTGGATGAGCGTCGGCGCACAGCCGTCCGAGACCGTGGTCCGCTTGTTGAAGCGTGTCAACGTCCTCGACGCAGCCGGCAAGCCCACCCCAGTCGCGAGCTAAACGACGATGCGTACGTTGCTTGAATACATGGTGCACAACCTCGTTGAACACCCTGAAGCCGTGCAGATTCGTGAACGAGTCACCCCGTATGCCGTGACGTACCGCTTGAGCGTCGGCCCCAACGAGGCCGGCAAAGTCATCGGGCGCAACGGCAGGGTGGCCAAATCCATCCGCGACATCATGGCCGTGGCTGCAGCTCGCCAAGGTAAGCGCGTTCACATCGACATTGAGTGATTCGGACAACGTGTATGACGCTACACACACGGTGGCACCGGCCAGATGGTCGGTGTCCACTTTCATGTTCCAAAACACTGGAGTATAAGGGAACGGTATGACTGAATCTACACCCCCACAACCCCAAGAGCTGTTGCTCGTCGGCACCGTTGTGAATGTGGTCGGACTACGTGGCGACGTGCGTATCCACCTCGTCTCGACCCAACCTACCCACCTCGCCACGAGCAAACCGATGCTCTATAGTGCCGACGGCAAGCGCTCGTTCCGCCTGCGCAAACTGATGCACTACAAAAACGACCTCTATACCGCACAACTGGGGGGGATTGCGACCCGCGAACTCGCCGACGCCCTGCGGACGACCGAGCTCTACATCAAAATCACCGACGTCGCACCACTCGACACCGATGAATATTTCTTGCATGACCTGCCGGGTATGACGGTACAGACCGTCGAAGGGCTCGTCATAGGCACGGTCAGCGATGTCATCTCGACCGGTGCGAGTGACGTGATTGTGGTCGCCCGTGAGGGGCTGTCCGATGTCCTCATCCCACTGGTGAAGGCCTTCGTCCAGTCGTACGATGCACAGACACGCACGATGGTGATTACCCCCATCCCCGGGATGATTACCGAAGAGTAATCTTACAAGTAGCGCGCGCGCCAGGTATCACGATCACGGCGTAACGTCGGCGTGCGCCACAAGCGGACAAATCCAGCAGGGTAGCCAATCATTTTGGCGACATCCCCAACCAAGCGAACCACAGGGACCAATCCCGCTGCCAAGAGCGACTGGGCAACCCGGTGGCCTTCGTGATGACGGCGGACGACGCGCAGCCATGGCGCCCGACAATACCCCAAAACACCCACTGCAACCAACAGCCATGCCCAACCACCGATGAGCGCCAGAGACGCACCGGCCACGTAGACCCCGTACCGCACCATGTGCCGGCGTGGCCATAACCCGGCGACTGCATCCCCCCGCGCATAGTTGTAATACTGGCGAAACACTTGCCGCAACGACGACCGCGGACGAAAGTGAACCAGCGCACTCCCGGCAAATACAAACCGTGCGCCGGTTTTTTGCATTGCTTGGTCGTACAACAAATCTTCGCAGTGACTGGCCCACTCGGGATATCCGTCGACAGCATCCCAGACAGACTTGCGGAACGCGACTGATTGTCCAAAGGGCATAAAGGTCGCCCCGTCCACCTCGTGCACATCAGGGTAGTTGGTGCACGCAATCGCATGTTCCATCACACTCCGTGGCAACGGATGAAAAAAACCCGCCACCACATCGGCACTGTCGTCCCGGAGCGCCTCGGTTATCCGCGCCAACCAATGCCGGTCAAGAATGAGCCCTGCATCGGTACAGGCAATAATATCGCCCGTGGCATGATGGACTGCATTGTTCCGCCCTGACGGTATATTATGTCCACCCACCACCAGCCGCACGGGATGTCCGAGATCGTGGTAATGCTGCACAATGGCCGCCGTGCCATCAGTGCTGTTGTTGTCGTTGATTACTATCTCGTCGGGTCGCAGGCTCTGGCCGAGCATCGATTCGATGAGTTGGGCGATATTGTCTTCTTCGTTTTTTGCGGTGCAGACCAGCGATATACGCATATGCGTTCCATCGTTCAAATACACAACAGATACCACTCATTGTAGTACAATAC
>JBFYTT010000200.1:0-3499 GCA_041300425.1 Roseiflexaceae bacterium | reverse complement strand
CCACAAGACGGCCACAATTCCCACCAGCACTGCCGCGGCACTCCCTATCGCGCGCAGGGCGACCGCGCGTGGCTGGGCAGCCATCCACACCAAGAGCGCCAACGGCGCAGCAATCAGGGTCGGTTTGGCCAACAGCGCCAGCGCGACCAACACGGTACCGGTCGTGATGCGGCCGCGTTGTGCAATCACCAGGCCGACCAATCCCACTGCGACCCCCAGCATGTCGACGCGCATCACGCCGCTCCACTCGCGCACAATGGGGATGGCGAACCAGCTCATTGCCGCCAACAGCGTGGCAACGATGACGATTCGCGTCGCGCTCCGCGGCAGTGCGAGGAGCACAATGGCCATCCCCACCGCAACCCCTGCCAGCATCGACACGACACGGCCGGCAGCCAGTTCGGGCACCACCAGCGCGACTAAGCGGGTCATGGTCAGATACAGCGGCGGATAGTTGGCCACCACAAACGGCGCTGCCTGCAAATCGCCGTACAGCCCCGCCAACGACCCACCGTGGATGAGGAACTGTAATTGCCGCAACAACGGCCCCTCGCCGTAGTCGATGGGGTAGGCATAGCCCACCCGGCGTACCACGGTCAGCACCCAAACGGGCAGCTGAATCAGGATTACTGCGGCCGCAACACACAGACTTATGAGATATATGGGCAAACGGCGCAGCATGGCGGCTCTTTCGTATTGATGGGATGTTGTTCTATTTTAGCCGAGCATCCACGCGCATGCAGCGAAAACCGGACCAGCACGTGCGCGCACTGGTCCGGGGCGGTATTACGGGTTAGTTTTGTGAAAAATCCGTTCCTCCGTCGTCTTGGTCGCCATCGAGCGCATCGTGGATCGCAATTCCACTGCGTGCAATGGCGTCAACGTGCGCCGCAATGACTGCTGGCAGGTCTGCCACTGGTTCGATGTGAATCGTCGACCAAAACTGCGTCCCGCGCTGCCCCGTTCTGCTCCAGACGGCCCGGGCGATCTCGGTGCGTGCTTCCATGACGAACTCTGCAGCCGAACCGTAGAACTCATACCACGCGCGGGATTCTGATGTGCCGTCCGCGAATTCACCCGCCGCGATGGCAGCGCAGCACGGGCATTCGGCGCTGTGCTCCACAAAAAACGATTCGTCTAGATGGTCTTGGTCTTGATTGCTGCTTGGCTCATACAACCGGATGAGCGCGCTGATGCCGTCGGCAGTGACGACGGCAGCCTCGGAGAATTGGTTGGCATACAGCGCATGGAGGTGATCCCATACGTCTGCGGCGATGTCACCCGCTGTGGTGATCTCGTACGTCGCGTGTGTACCGGTCGTGAACGGCTCTTGCAAGGCATCGATCTGCAGTCTGACCAGGTAGACACCGGTGCTGCCATGGGTGTCGGCGAGTGGGCGGAGCGGCTGCTGGGCATAGTTGCTGTGGGTCATGGGTTCCTCCTGTCTGCGAATCCGGCTCCAGTCTGACAGGCGTGCATTACCACAGCATTACCAAGGTTTTTGCGTGAAATTCTCGGAGCGTGTATGATGAACGGTGTTTGCGGGGAGCACCGTCGCTTCTCGTGTGTCAAATTCCTTCTGTTATTGTTGAATAGAGGTGAACCTTGGGCGCATCGAGTACGGATGTTTTGTTTACCCCGGTCCCCACGCGTATCGGGCGATTGGCTGACGTTGCCTACAACTATTGGTGGGCATGGAACCCCAGCGCGACCGACTTGTTTCGGCGCATCGACCCGTCACTGTGGGAAGAAATCTACCACAACCCGATCCAGTTCCTCCGCAATGTCCGTCAGAAGAATCTCGTAGCCGCCAGCAATGACGCGCTCTGGGTGGCCGATTACGATGCCGTGATTGCTGCGTTTGACGCATACATGGGCAATACCCAGACCTGGTTCAAGCGCACCTACCCCACCCAAAAAGCCTCGATTGCGTACTTTTCGGCCGAGTTCGGCATCCACGAATCGTTGCCCATCTACTCGGGTGGTCTAGGTATTTTGGCGGGCGACCATGTGAAAGAAGCCAGTGACCTCGATTTGCCGTTTGTGGCGGTGGGGTTCATCTACCCACAGGGCTACTTCCGGCAGCGCCTCGATCACAGCGGCTGGCAAGAGGCCATCAACACCAAGATGAGCTTCGCCGATATCGCCGCCTTCCCCGCGCGGACCCCCAACGGTGACGAAGTCGTGGTCGAGGTCGAGTTGCCCGGTCGCACCATCTACGCCAAAGTCTACAAACTCCACATCGGTCGCGTGGCCCTCTATCTGATGGACACCGACATCCACCCCAACAGCCCGAGCGACCGCGAATTGTCGGCCCGCCTGTACGGCGGAGATCACGATATGCGTGTGGCCCAAGAGTTGGTGCTGGGTGTGGGCGGTGTACGCGCATTGCGTCAATTGGGCATCGCACCGACGGTCTGGCACATGAACGAAGGCCACTCGGCATTCTTGGTGCTCGAACTGGCCCGTGAGCTGGTCGCCACGGGCGTCCCCTTCATGGATGCATTCGAGAAGGTCAAAGCCCAAGCGGTCTTTACGACGCACACACCCGTACCGGCCGGCAATGACGCGTTTTCGCTCGATCTCATCGACAAATACTTCGCACGCTACTGGGACCAATTGGGCATCAGCCGCGACGAGTTCATGAACATCGCCATGCAACAGCAGTCCTGGGGACCGAGCTTTGCGATGACCGTGCTGGCGTTGCGGTTGTCGCAAATGCACAACGGCGTCAGCAAACTGCACGGCGAGGTGGCCCGCTCGATGTGGCACTGGCTCTACCCAGGCGCCACGCAAGACGAGGTTCCCATCACTTCGGTGACCAACGGCGTCCACTCAGCGTCGTGGTTGGCCCCCAAAATGAACGACCTGTACACCGCGGTGTTGGGCAATGATTGGTACGACCACCTCGACGAGCCTGCTTTGTGGGAGGCGTTGACCAAGAGCGACGATGCTGCCTTCTGGCAGGCGCGTATGCACCTCAAGCACGTTTTGGTGCAGTTCGTGCGTGAGCGCTTGGCGCAACGGCACACGCGGCTGGGGTTCCCACCGGTGGCATGGCCGATCTTCGATACCAACACGTTGACCATCGGGTTTGCACGGCGCTTTGCGACGTACAAGCGGGCGACGTTGTTGTTCAAGGATGCTGAGCGCCTCAAAGCAATCCTCAATAATCCAGCCCGACCGATCCAGATGGTCTTTGCCGGCAAAGCACACCCTGCCGACGAGCCGGGTAAGCACTTCATCCAGGATGTCTATCGGCGCTCACAAGAGCCGGGCTTTGCTGGGCGCATTGTGTTCCTCGAAGAGTACGACATGTGTGTGGCGCGGGCATTGGTACAGGGAGTCGACGTCTGGTTGAACACGCCGCGCCGACCATACGAGGCAAGTGGCACCAGCGGCCAAAAAGCCAGCCTGAACGGGATCCCCAACTTGAGCATCCTCGATGGGTGGTGGCCCGAGGCACACAACGGTGTCAACGGCTGGGCCATTGGCGATG
>JBFYTT010000195.1:0-3501 GCA_041300425.1 Roseiflexaceae bacterium | reverse complement strand
CCATGGTTGGCACGGTCGCTCCCACACGTGACGCTGTTGGTCGATGCCTACGTGCCTGATGCATACGGCGGCACCGGAGTCCGTGCAGATTGGGAGGCAGCGACAGATTTGGCGACCCGACACGACATCGTGCTCGCCGGCGGTTTGCACCCGGATAATGTGCGCGAAGCAATCCGTGCCGTCAAACCATGGTGCGTCGATGTCAGTAGTGGCGTCGAACGCGCTGGCTACAAAGACAACGGTTTGATTGCGGCATTTATTGATATTGCGAAGCAGGAGCGGTAGCCCATGATCCGCAAATGGTGGAGTTGGTTTGGTGCGTTGATGACCGCTCTGTTGACACTCCGGTACCTCTTGTCACGGGTGCGACCAGTTGTCCTTCACCCGACCGAGGATCGCACAGACGAGCTCAATGGTGCACTCACCACCCTGGGTATCCGGCGCATTGTGGTCAGCGATTTGCATCTCGGTGCCGGCGATCGCCTCGATGATTTCAATGCCGATCGCGAATTCGCCGAGTTTGTGACGACATATGTCTGTTCCGAGCCGACCGAGTTAATCTTGAGCGGCGACACGTTTGAGTTCCTCCAGGTCATCTTGCCCGATGTACCGGATTTCGAGTGGACTGCACGAGCAGCAGAACGGCGCTTGGCAGTTATCCTCGATGCACACCCCGTTGTCTTGGACGCATTCGTCCAGTTCATCCGCCATGACGGCATGTATTTGACGATTTTGGTGGGCAATCATGATTTCGAAATCCACTATCGCAGTGCCAAGCGGGCCCTTGCACGCAGGATGGGTCTGCTTGTCGAAGACCCGCGCTTACGGTTTGGGATTCGCTATGTCGGCGAAGGGATATACATTGAGCACGGCAATCAGTTCGAGCAGTGGAACAGTTTTGTCCGTTTCGACGGCATCAGCCAGCCCTTCGAGTTGGTACGCGGCACCCTGGCAGTCAAAAACGTCATCAACCCGCTCGAGCGCGCCCCGCTGCCCATTGCTCCGTATATCGACAACGTCAAGCCGAGTTCGGCGTTTCTCTGGCACTTGCTCGGGCTAGCACGTCTGCGTGATTTGCAAGTGGTACGATTTGTCATCCGTGGGGTAATTTTGGCACTACGGAGCATGCTGGTCCCACTCGCCTACCGCAAAAGTGAATCATTGTCGGATTCGGTTAGCCCTGTCCGTCACCTCCAAAATCAACGGCGCCTCAAGCGTGCCCTCGATACCACCCGTCGGGTCGTCGAGCGCCGATCGGAACGTCAGCAGACGCCGGTACCACCCTACCTTGTCAATCATATCGAACGCGAGTCGCGCCGCCAATTGCACCGCGAAATGCGCGAATTTAACGTCTCTGTCCTCCGCGAGGTCGTGCATATTGCACATCAACCGCGCCATGCGACGACACGCTTGTTCATCTGTGGTCATACCCATATGGCGCAACATGTCCCTTTCAACGAGCGTCAGACGTACATCAACGTCGGGACCTGGACCGATGTCGTCGTAGATATCACGACCGGCAAACGTCAGCTCCAACGATGTCCGTTCCTCGTTATTCGGGTAGATGGTGCCGGCGATGTCGCACACGAGTTTTTGGTGTGGCGTGGCCGTGACAACGCCCCGACGCCGTGGGTGCCCGAAGGCATGGGGCGGTCACGCATGTTGCGCACATCCCACTCGCCTGCACGTTTTGGGTCAGAAGCGGTTACAATACCGACATGGAAAAAAGAAGGAGAGCAACAATGAAGACCTTTCGATGGCTCGGCATTTTACTCGTTGCTGTCGTTGGCTTTGTCGTTTATCGCGCACTGCGCCAGGAGAACACCGTGACAGCACCACAATCTGGTTCAAATCGTTCGATCAGCCCCGATTTGTTGGCTATTTTGGCTGACCCGGGCGACAAAGGTCCCATCGAACTCATCAGCGATACCGATGGCAAAGAATGGCTCATCAATCGCCGCAATGGGTTTCGTTACCCTGTCGAAGACGGTATCCCCATCATGCTCCTCGAAGAGGGCGAAAAGCATCGCGATCCCTCGATCATCACCGGCTAAGTTCCCTCTTTGTCTGGAAAAGCGCCCCGCTGCACGATTGCAGCGGGGCGTTGTGTCCTTCAGATGCGTGATCGGTGACGACTGTCGTGACCTCTGCAGTGCGGCCGGCGTGCTCCCGCTCTGGCGAAATCACTGACACGTATTAACTAGACCTGCCAACGACTCAGTGCTCCACCTCGTGGGTGTTACGGTCAGCGCTTGGGGGTCAGTGTAGATCTACTCAACGCAAACAGTCCGAGCAAGCTGACCCCGACAGCGACGGCGTTGACCAGACTAATACCACCCACCGCATACAGATAGACGCTACTAAATGAAGAGATAATCCGACCTGCACCGACGGCAACGGACATCAATGCCATTACCGTCGCCCGTGCATGTGGAACTGCTTCGGATATCAACGGGAAGGAGGCCACGATTGCGTATTCAAACAGCACATAAAAACAAAAGAACACTGCCGACACGGCCCACCACTCTGTGCCCACAACACTCATCAGCAACAGACTCGCAGCAGTGGCGATGAACCCGTAGATGACCGAACGCCGTTTGCCTATGCGGTCGGCAAACGCCACGACCGATGTAGAGCCGACGAGTTCGGCGATTCCAATGATCACAAACAGTGCTCCAATGGTTGCTTCGTCGGCGCCTAAGCCATTTTTGAGCCACAGACCCTGCGACACAAAGAACAAATCATTGCCACCAAATGTCAAAAATGCAAAGCCCAAAATCAACCAGATAGCGGGTTGACGGAGCAGTACCGTCGTGCTGATTGGTGCCGATTGTTGTGCGCTCCGATGCTCGGGGATCCGCAACAGCATGAGCGCATTGACTATCCCGATGACTGCCAAAACACCATACGCGATACTCAGACTATCTACTCGATTGATCAGGTACATCAATGGCGCAACGCCGATAATTGCGGCAACGGCCCACGACATTTCGAAAATACCGAGGATCCTGCCGCGCTGCTCGTACGGTGAGCGCGCACTCAGGTAGCTCTGCCCAGACGGCAAATACATGGCCGTCCCTAGCCCAATCAGAATGTATCCCAGTTGAAACATCCAAAATGCAGCCGCTACGCTACATAGGACCGCCCCCATGATGAACAGCCCGAGACCACCGATCATCACGCGTCGTTCGCCATACCGATCTGCCAGGCGCCCTCCCAGTGGCGACACAAATGCAGCTGCCGTCTGTAATGCAATCAGACTCGCTGCGTCGAGGTCGCTGACCGCAAAATGCGTTGTTACAAATGGCAACAATGGGTACACAATGCGAAAAGCCGTCGTCGATGCGAGTCGTCCCGTTGTCACCAACAATAAATCACGAGTCGTCAGAGCCGATGGTTCGGCTGTGGTACGTACCGTCATGCAAAGCCTCAACTGTGCACATGTGTGTATGCACGTGCGAAAGGGTTCTGTTCCTGCGAGGGTCTGTAGTATAGTATAGC
>JBFYTT010000175.1:0-2517 GCA_041300425.1 Roseiflexaceae bacterium | reverse complement strand
GCATCGCACCTGAGCAAGCTCGAGGTCGTTCGCGGCGCTTGGTAGGCGCACGACAGAAGCGAGACACAACACTAGTTATCGTCGATTTGTGTCAGTTGCCTCAGTTCATTTGTGATATAGTGAACACACTATATTGATGGTGAAGTGATGACACAATTTCCGGCAGCGGCATCTGACAATACCATCCAATCACGTGGACGGGTTTCTGATATTCTTGAACGGACCGGGCTACGTGACGATTTTGTTGCGGTCGAGCGTGAGATGCTCGACCGCATTTCGTCACGTAGTGCAGTACTCCATGATGCGGGGGTATATACCGTGCGCGCGGGCGGCAAGCGGCTGCGCGTGCTCTTGGTGTTGCTTGCTGCGCGGATGGGTAGCTACGATTTCGGTCGTGCAATCCACCCAGCGGTGGCAATCGAACTCCTGCATGCGGCCTCGCTCATCCACGACGATTTGGTCGACCATGCGACGTCGCGCCGTGGTCAGGCAACGATTCACCACACGTGGGATCGCAATGTGGCCCTCGCGTTGGGCGACTTTCTGTTTGGATTAGCCGCACGTGAGCTGGCCGACGAGCCTGATCCACGGATTATTGGCTTTTACGTCCATGCTGCGCAACGCATGGTCGAAGGAGAGTTGCATCCGGTTACGCAGATTTCGCCGTTCGAAGCCGCAAGCGTGCAATATTTTCGCAAAATCTCTGCCAAAACCGCTGTCTTGTTTGAAGCTGCATGCAAATCAGGCATCGCCGTGTGTGGTGGTGATGCACAAATGATTGCCGCGCTCGGCACGTTTGGTCACGAGCTCGGAATGGCGTTTCAGATTGTCGATGATATTCTTGATATGACCGAAGCCGCCTCGATGCTCGGCAAACCAGTAGGCAACGATCTGCGAGAAGGTACCATCACACTCCCACTTATCCATGCAGTCCAGCGCTCGACCGACCCGCGATTGCGGTCGTTGGGCGTCGGACCCGTGCCCCACGATGGGATTGCTGATCTTATTGAGCTCATCGTGGAAGCAGGCGGTATCGAAGCCTCGTACGGCACGGCACGCGAGTGCATCGATCGCGCGCTCGCGGCAATAGCACCGTTTGCTGACCCCCAAATTTATCAAGCACTCAGCGATGTCACGACTATCGTGTTGCACCGTCGGTCGTAACCAACTCTCCGCCATTCTATCCGCCCGTCCCTTGCACCGCGCAAGGGACGTTTTTGTGCATGCATCCAATCCGACAGATCGTGCGTAAGCATTAGTATCCGGATTGTGGTGCGTAGGAGGTGCACACTATGAGCACAGAACTCCAGTATGGTGTTGAAATCAATGTCATCAATGAACCCGATGCGAGTTGGACCGACGAAGCAGCGGATACGTTCCTTGAGGATGCAAATACCAAGACTTCGATGGTCGAAGACTCGGTACAGATGTACCTACGCGAAATTGGGCAAGTGAAACTCCTCACCGCAGCCCAAGAAATTGAATTGGCGATGCGCCTCGAGGCGGGATTCTACGCGCGTGAGGTGTTGCTGCTGCCTACCCTGTACACTCCACAATCTGAGTCAATAACACTCATCGATGCAGTGATTCGTTCGCTCAGTAGTGCACAAACGGCACGTGACCTTGCACAGTGTTGGCACGACCATGGCGGCGCATGGCACGATGTGCCTTGGCTGATTGCAGCTGCCGTCCGGGCGGGCATGTACGTTCGGCACGCAGAATCCAATGCGGTATTCGACGAACAGCACGAACTGATGCGCGAGCGAGAACGTATGACGACGACCGCGGCGATGACCGGCCTCTTGGTACTCACACCAGCGTATCATCGCATGTTGGCTGCCGCACTCGACCCAATCGAAGCATTGTGCTGGCTCCTCGGCAACGATGCAGAAGGCCGTGTGATTGCGCAGTGCGCTGATCGCGAGACGCGACAAATGTCGCGACGCGTCGAAGACGCCGAAGATGCCCGTCGTAGTCTCATACAAGCTAATCTCCGCTTAGTGGTCAGTGTCGCAAAGAAGTATATCGGTGGACCAATGAGTTTCATGGATTTGGTCCAAGAGGGAAATATTGGTTTGATGCGGGCTGTCGAAAAGTTTGACTACACGCGCAAGAATCGGTTTTCGACCTACGCTACCTGGTGGATTCGTCAAGCTGTCTCGCGTGCGATTGCCGAACAGAGTCGACTCATTCGATTGCCCGTCCACCTCAGTGACGCTATCGGTCAGATGCGCCGGGTGACGCGCACACTCGAGCAAGGGTTGTCGCGTGAGCCCACCCCAGACGAGATTGCTGTCGAAATGGGCATTTCCGATCGGAAGGTACGTAGATTACTCCAGGCTTCGACGCAGCCTATTTCTCTCGAACAACCAATCAACAGCGATGGTGATGGACATATCGGCGAATTGCTTGCCGACGAAATGAGCGACTCGCCCAACGACATTGCCACCCGGCACATGTTGCAGGCGGATATTTCGGCAGCGTTATCTGCCCTACCCGAACGCGAGCGCTCTATTG
>JBFYTT010000165.1:0-3718 GCA_041300425.1 Roseiflexaceae bacterium | reverse complement strand
GCAGGGCGTTTGCTTTTCTAATAGACTTCAAATAGACGCTCCAAACCCAACTGATATACTACCTACAGGTCACCGATACAACACCATGTGACCGAAAGGTGGAACCAATGAAACTTGAACGATTTACGGAAAAAGCCCAAGAAGCATTTCAAGAAGCCCAGAGCATCATGAGCACGATGCACCACACCCAATTGGATGTGGAGCATATCTTTTTGGCGTTGTTGCGGCAGACGGATGGCCTTGCGCCGAAAGCACTGCAAAAGTTGAGCGTCGACGCGGATGTCGTTGCCCAACGTGTCGAATACGAGCTCGAAAAATCGCCCAAGGTGTATGGCCAAAACATCTATGGCAACCAAGTCTACATCACACCACGAACACAACGTCTGGTGAAACGCGCCGAAGAAGAATCCCAACGACTGAGCGATGCCTTTACCGGCGTCGAACATATCTTGGTCGCTATATTGAATGAACGTGACGGTGCGTCACAACGCATTTTGAATAGCTTTTCGATTACCCAAGAGCGCCTCTATCAGGCATTGATGGAGATCCGCGGTACCCAACGGGCTGACACGCCCAACCCCGAGGCCAAGTACGAGGTACTCGCCAAGTACAGCGCGGACTTGACCGCTATGTCTGCCGAAGGCAAACTCGATCCTGTTGTTGGGCGTGAGGCCGAGATTACCCGAGTCATCCGGATTTTGAGTCGGCGCACCAAAAACAATCCTGTGCTGGTGGGTGAACCGGGTGTCGGCAAAACCGCCATCGCCGAGGGGCTGGCGCAAATGATCGTGAATCGAACTGTACCGCAACCGCTCCTCAACAAAAAAGTCATGGCGCTCGATTTGGGTGCAATGGTGGCTGGGTCGAAGTTCCGTGGTGAATTCGAAGAACGCCTCAAAGCAGTGATGGACGAGGTCAAAGGCAGCAACGGGCAGATTATTCTGTTCATTGACGAACTCCACACCGTCGTCGGTGCCGGCGCAGCGCAGGGCTCCATTGATGCGTCAAACATGCTCAAACCATCGTTGGCTCGTGGCGAGATGCAAGTCATCGGTGCGACAACGCTCGATGAGTACCGTAAACACATCGAAAAAGATCCAGCGTTGGATCGTCGCTTCACCCCGGTCTTTGTCGAAGAGCCAGATGTGCCGACCACCATTGCCATGCTCAAGGGTCTCCGCCACCGTTACGAGGCGCATCACAATTTGACTATCAGCGACGAAGCCATAGAAGCAGCGGTGCGCTTGTCGAACCGCTTCATCATGGATCGCTTTCTGCCGGACAAGGCCATCGACCTGCTCGACGAAGCTGCCGCCAAAATCCGCATCGACATGTTCAGCATGCCAAAAGAAATCACCGCCATGGAAGATCAGCTCAAAGGAATCGGCGCGAACGAAGAAGATGCAAGTCAGAAGCGCGACTACGAGAAAGCAGCCATTCTCCGTGCGGAATATTTGCAGCTCGAAGCACAGTTCACGCAACAACGCGACACGTGGCGCAAGACCGCCAATATCTCTGAAGTCGTTGGTGCCGAAGACATTGCCCAGGTAGTCTCTTCGTGGACCGGTGTGCCCGTGACACGCATGATCGAGAAGGAACGAGCCAAGCTGGTCAACATGGAAGAACGCCTGCAAAAGCGCGTTATTGGCCAGAGCGAAGCGATTTCGGCCGTGTCCGATGCCATCCGCCGGGCACGCAGTGGATTGGCAGATCCACGCAGACCAATAGGGAGCTTCGTCTTTGTCGGACCGACCGGAGTCGGCAAGACAGAACTCGCCAAAGCGCTGGCAGAATTCATGTTTGACAGCGAAGAAGCGATGACCCGTATCGACATGTCGGAGTTCCAAGAGCGGCATACCGTCTCTCGATTGATTGGTGCACCTCCAGGATATGTCGGCTATGACGAAGCAGGACAGTTAACCGAACGCGTACGACGCAGACCGTACCAGGTTGTGTTGTTCGACGAAATCGAAAAAGCGCATCCAGATGTCTTCAACACGTTGTTGCAATTGCTTGACGACGGTCGTTTGACCGATGGGCAAGGGCGCACAGTAGACTTCAGTAATACCATAGTGATCATGACGTCAAACATAGGCACCGAGCATGTCAAACAGCAGGGAATCGGCTTGGTGCGCACCGACAGCGCCGAGAACCAGGATGCCACCAAGGCACGGGTAAACGAGGCAATGAAAGGCTTCTTTCGCCCCGAGTTCTTGAATCGTATCGACGAAGTCATCGTCTTCCACCCACTGAGCGAAGGCGAATTGATCCACATCATCGATATCATCGTGGCAGACGTGCAGAAGCGACTCGCAGAACAGCATGTCACGTTGACCATCGACAGCACGGCAAAAGCATGGCTGGTCCGTGAGGGCTATAACCCTGCATATGGTGCTCGACCCTTGCGCCGCACGATTCAGCGATTCGTCGAAACGCCGTTGGCGCGTGAGCTGATGAAGAACACATACAGCGAAGGGGACCAAATCGTCGCAGAGATGAACGACGAAAACAATGGACTGCGCTTCAGCAAAGTCGAAACTTTGTTGGTAGAAGTCCCCGAACCGACTGCACAAGCATAACCCACGACACCGGCCTGCAGTGCGCGCCGGTGTCGCATGCAACTGCGCTGCAGTGTATCAGTCATCCGATGAGACTCTGATGGGCAGAGAGATTCACTTCCACACATAAGAGGCAGGCGCAGGGGCGCCTGCCTCTTCGTTATTTGCGTGTTGAGAAGGTCTACAAGACCAATGCAACGGCGCGTTCGATGTGGGACTCGCGTTCGAGCGAAGCGACGACTTCGGCGGGGACATCATCGTCGAGGGTGAGGACCATCAACGACTGTTCACGCGGGGCCAGTCGGCCGACTTGCATGCTCGAAATGTTCACATCGCCGGCACCCAGCAAGGTGCCCACACGCCCAATCATACCCGGGCGATCCCGATGATAGGTGAACAGCAATGAACCGACTGGTTCGAATGTCACCCAATATCCATCGAGCTCGACCACGTAGGGCTTATCGCGTAGGACGGTCCCACCAAACACACGGACACCACCGGCCGTGTGTGCCCGCAACTCGAGCATGCCGGCGTAGTTTTCTACTTCTGGTAACGTCGTTTCGCTATAGCGCAGGCCGCGCTCTTTTGCAATAATGGGTGCATTGATTGCGGTGATACGCTGCTCGCTCACGCCCGACAACAACCCTTGGAGCAACGCGATGCGGAGCGGACCGGTGCTCGTCGTGGCGAGCTCGCCGGCGTAGACAAACTCGTAGCGGGTGATTGGCTCTTCGATAATCCCGATGCACATTTTGCCGAGACTTCTGGCCAGCGTGGTGTATGGCGTCACAAGGCCGACGTCTTCGGGGGCGATGTAAGGTGCATTGACCGCATAGCGCGGTGAACGACCGTCGAGGGCATCAAGGACCCCTTGTGCAACGTCGACACCAGTCATCGCTTGTGCCTCGACCGTCGAAGCACCAAGGTGCGGGATGGTGATAATCCGCGGATCACCCAACAACGGTGAATGGACAGGCGGTTCTTTCTCAAACGCATCGAGCGCAGCACCAGCAATTTGCCCAGCTGCGATTGCTTCGGCGAGTGCTTGTTCGTCGATGACGCCACCACGGGCAGCATTGATGATCACCGCGCCAGGCTTCATCAATTTGAGACGAGCGGCGTTGATGAGATGCCGGGTCGAATCGACGAGCGGCACATGG
>JBFYTT010000161.1:0-7028 GCA_041300425.1 Roseiflexaceae bacterium | reverse complement strand
TCATAGGCCAGCCGGCGGTAGGGTACGCAGCCGTATCGAACCCCAGCGATGTCAGATATGCCGTCAGCCACTCGGCTGTTTCGCCGATACCCACACCATGTGCACTAATACTCGGGTTGCGTACATAGTCCATCAGGCGTGTGATGAATGATTGTTCGTGCGCTGCAATATGCGCATACATGGCATCGAGCTGGGTCATCGTCTTCTCCATCAGCGAATTCTACCAATTGTAGCGTAATCGCATCGCGACGCACACACGTGCATCCCCACACGCAGTCTGCGT
Organism: Roseiflexaceae bacterium; assembly: GCA_041300425.1. Classification (GTDB taxonomy): domain Bacteria; phylum Chloroflexota; class Chloroflexia; order Chloroflexales; family Roseiflexaceae; genus UBA965. Next base: position 6,745 of record JBFYTT010000161.1, on the reverse strand, counting down.
GTGGGGATGATGACTGTCTGCCCGGTCGGCTGGCTACATGGGGTTTGTTGCCAATGGTAGCCGGATTTCGATTGACGTACCGACATCTATTGTGCTCCGGATATGTATCGATCCGCAGTGCCCGTGGACGATTTCTTGGGTGATTGCCAACCCGAGCCCTGTTCCTTTGCCGCGAGCATTGCTGGCGCGATAGAAGCGGTGAAACAAGTAGTCAATCTCGCCGGCAGGGATGCCCGTGCCGTGATCTTGCACCGTTATGACACACTCAGCGGCACTGCGCCCGAGTGTCACATAGACCACATCATCGGGATTGCTGTGACGTACCGCATTGTCGATGAGGTTGTCGACCGCCTGCCTGAAGCGCTGTTCGTCGATGTATGCAGATATCAACCGGGCATCATCGGTGATGTTATAGTGCAGTACCGTGGGCTCCGCACGTACCCGGGCCGCGTCGACAATATCCTCCATGACCGCATGCATCGGCATAGGCAATGGTGTGATTGCGAGTTTTTGGACTTCGACCAACGACAGTAGGTGCAGGTCATTGACCAGCCGATTGATGTGCTTGATTTCGTTCATCAAAATCGTAAACGTTTTGTCCGAAGTGCCGTCGCGACGGTACTCCAAGAGTTCAACGGCGACCGATATCGTATTGAGTTGATTGCGCAACTCGTGTGCGATGGTTGCATTGAACTGTTTGAGTTTTTCGATGTGCTCAGTAGTGGTCAACGGCTCTTGCCGGATCGAACTGATATAGGCGATCACCTCGCGTGAGAAGTTATCGTCGCGCCGCCCGTCACTCCGATCTTCGCGGTCGCGGGCACGGCGCATCAGTGATTCGAATTGGAACGCCACCCGGATCCCGAAATACGCTGAAATCAGCAACACAATCAGAATCATCACGAGAATCCAGGTGTATCTGCCCTCGAGCAACATTTCCCCAAATTGATGAAACGCAGTGTGCGGAAACACAATCCATAGTTGCTTTTTGAGCGATAGTACGATCGCGTACTTCTCTGCGTACGCACGCACATCGATGGTGTCGCCTTCGCTTCGTGTGCCAAACAACACCACCCCGTTATCATCGGTGATGATCATGGCCCTGTTCACGACCGCAGGCGGGTTGACGTACGACCCAAACATCGACTCGAGTCTATCGTCGGTGCCACCGTCACGGTAGTAATTCTTGAGAAGCACCGTGTAATGCGCTACCTGGAGGGGACGAAACAAGCCGTTTGCCAACTCCTCGGTGGAATACACAAATCCCAGCGTCGTCGCCAGGATGCTCACCAGCGATATCATGCACGCAATAACAATGGATCGATAACGCAGTTGCTTCAAACTCGTGGTTTCACTCCGTTATAGACATACCCCACTCCGTAGACCGAGGTGATGATGTCTGCGGTAGGATTGGTCGTCGATGTCAGTTTGCTCCGGATGTTCGATATATGCACATCAAGCACCCGGAAACCGCCCGTGTACTCGACATTGGGGTACAAGCTCTCGACCAACTCACGCCGGCTCACCAACTGCGTCGGTCGCGTCATCAGCACCGTCAAAATGTGAAATTCAGACGGGGTCAACTTCACGCTTCGTCCGTTTATCACTACTGTCCGTGTCCGCGGGTCGACATACAACGTGTCGCTATCGTGATACGGTGCCATGACGGTCGGTGTGCGTCGTATCTGTACCTTGATCCGTGCCTCGAGCTCGTGGATCCGGATTGGCTTGGTCACGTAATCATCTGCACCGAGTGCAAAAAAGCGCACCATGTCGCCTTCACCAGATATCGCCGAACACATAATCACCGGCGTGAACGAAAAAGCACGGAGCAACTGCAAGAACGTGGCACCGTTGACCGTCGGCATATTGACGTCTAACAAAATACACGAAAACGTCTGCCGCACACACAGCTCCTGCGCGTGCGCACCATCGTGTGCAGTCTGGACGACATACCCTTCTGCCACCAGAAAATCCGCCAACAACTGGCAGTACTGCTCATCATCATCGACAATAAGGACCGATGGCGGCTGCTTGTTCGTCATGTACATGCTCTTCTAGGTTCGTGGATTTCTGTATTCTATCTCAATAGTACACAATAATAAAGTATTTTAGTGAATATTCGCGGTTATTCGGTGTTTAAATGGATAAATCCCTGCCAACCTCTTGACATTATGCTATTTAGTTGTACAATACAACTGTTATTCGTTGTGTGAGGCAACCAATATGGACAAACCGGAGCGAGAAGTGTTCCAAGAAGCGTTGATGAGTGTTGTACGAGGATTGGGGTTGCATCGTCCTGATGCGACGCCGTGCGGGTTCCCGGTGTCGTTGGCCGAAGCTTGTGCGATGGTGGCATTGCAACGCTCCGAGCCGATGCCGCAACGCGAACTGGCACAGCTCCTCAATCTCGACAAAAGCACCGTCAGTCGCTTGGTTGCAGACCTCGAGGGGCGCGGCTGGATTCAGCGTGACAAAGCCGCTACCGATGCACGCATCACGCTGTTGCGGCGTACCGTAGAAGGTGTGTCCAAGAGTCAGGCGATAGCGGCCGCGCGCAACGAGCGACTCGGTGGGTTACTCGACCACATCGCGCCCGACAAACGGGCCCAGGTTGTTGAAGCAATGCAGGTATTAGCAGAAGTGGTGCATCATGAGTCTCTTGCAACGATTGCGTAATTGGCTGAACGCCGCTTCGGGTGGCGAACATCGACTGAGTGCCCAAGAGCTTTCGGCGCTCATGGCAGCCAAAGAAAAGGTGTTCATCTTGGATGTCCGTTCGCCCCAGGAGTTCCGCGGTGATGGACATATCGCCGGCGCGACACTCATCCCGCTCGGTGAGTTGGCCACCCACCTCAAGAAAGTCCCCACCGACCGTATGGTCGTCACCGTCTGCCGTTCCGGCGCGCGGAGTGGTGCGGCCCATGCCCAGCTCCAGCGTGCCGGGTACGAGAACGCAAAGAACCTGAGCGGCGGCATGATGGCATGGCAATCGGCCGGTTTGCCCGTGACGCGGAAGTAGGCTATGCAACGACTCGATCGCAACAGCTGGATTATGCTCGTCGGTTCCATCGCCGTGGCAGTTGCCCTGGTCACCCTCATCCCCTATTACGGGCTTGTGGGTGGGCATCAAGAGCACGGTGTCATCGCGGCAGGACCACTCAGCGCCAGTAGCCATCGCTATGTCATATTGCCTGATGGCGTCGACATGGTGATGACGGCCGAGTCAGACACTGACAGTGCGACGATCACCGCTATCCAGACACACATGCAAGACGAGGCAGCCCGCTTTCGCGCCGGTGACTATGCAGACGAAATGGCGATGGTTAGTGCTGAACTGATTGCATCCCTGCGTGACCACCAGGCCGACATCACCGTAAAGGTCGTTGCTGCTGGTGCGACCAGTACTATCCAGCTCCGCAGCAGCGATGCAGCGACAGTCGCCCGTCTGACTGCGTGGGCCAGCCAGATATCTGCCGAACATACCGGCCATACACCCAATCCGTAACCAGAGAGGTAATCCCATGAACCGTACCCGACGTCTTTTCTTGTCCCTTCCCGTGGCCGCAATCGTCATGAGCGCCTGTGGCGCACCAGCCGCATCATCAACATCCGCACCATCTGCACAATCATTTGAAGGAGCACTCCCCATGAACATGAGCGTCAACGAACTCAACGACCGCATCAACGCCAACACCGGCATCTATGTCCTCGACGTCCGCACCCCCGAAGAATACACCCAAGACGGTCACGTCAAGGGCTCGACCCTCATCCCATTGCCCGAGCTCGCCACCCGCCTCGCCGAGATCCCCAAGGATCGCCCCATCGCTGCCTTTTGCCGCTCCGGCAACCGTAGCAAGGTCGCGCAGGACCTCCTGCTCCAGAACGGCTTCACCGATGTCACCAATGTCGTCGGCGGCATCGGCGCTTGGCGCAATGCCAATCTGCCCACCGAGTATTAGCTCTCTGTGACGCACCCGCACCGGCAAGAGTGCTGACAATCGAATCAAACTTCGAAAAATCTATAGACATAGTATACTTTTATGCTATAGTGGCAGCACAGAGTGAACAGGGGGGTGCGATGCAGATTGCAATTATCGGCGGCGGGGCGAGTGGGGTACTGGTTGCAGTGGCGTTGCTCCGCAATGCCACTGCGGCGGACCGCATCACGCATATTGAACCAACTGCGGTCGGCACAGGGATCGCATACGCCACTACAGACGAGCGGCTGTTGCTGAATGTGCGGGCGTACAACATGAGCGCCTACGCAGATCAGCCGGATCACTTCGTCGCATGGCTGGCCCAGGTACACCCAGGCAACGACGCCGATGCATTTGTGCCACGCAGCTGGTACGCCGTCTACCTCCGTGAGACGTTGGCGCAGGCAATTGCCGCCAGTGCTGGTCAATACCAACACCTGCCAACACTTGTGACTGACATCGTTCCCCGTCCGCACGGTGCACAGGTGACGCTGGCCGATGGCACGGCAATCGCCGCCGACGAAGTCATCTTGGCCATCGGGTACCACACATCAGCCAATCCGTTGGTGCGCTGGATCCCCGATTCGGCGCGTATCATCCCCGGCTATGACTGGCAGCGGATCGCCACCGAGATCCCCGCAGATGCGCCCGTGGTCATCATCGGGACCGGCTTGACGATGGTCGATAGCGTCCTGCTGCTGCTGGCAAACGGGCATCGGGGGAGTATCACGGCCTACTCACGGCGTGGGTACGCACCGCGGAGCCATGTTGCTCGGGCGACCACGAATGCGCCGTTCAGCCTGGCTGATGGAATACGGCCGTTGAGCGATCTGCTCCGCGATTTCCGTCGGGCCGTGGCCGACGCCGCTGCTACTGGTGTGCCCTGGCAGGCAGTCGTCGATAGCCTACGGCCGCACACACAGGGGCTGTGGCAGCAGTTCGGTACCACCACACAGCGGCGTTTTGTCCGTCATCTACGGGCATATTGGGACATCCATCGGCACCGCATCGCTCCCGCCGTGGCCGCACAACTCGACCGCGCCCGTCAGACGGGGCAATTGCGCATCATGGCTGGCCGTGCCAGTGCAGCCCAGATGCTCCCTGATGCGATCTCGATCACCCTGCGCACGGGTGCCGGCAGCGAGCAGCTCACGGCGGCGTACATCATCAACTGCACCGGGCCGAGTACTGATTTTGGGGAGCTCAGTGCGCCGCTGATTGTCGCATTACGCAATCGCGGGTTGCTCAACCCCGATGCCCTGCGCTTGGGGATTGCCAATGGTGTCGATGCGCGGTTGCTCGATAACAGCGGTCAGACCATCCCGTGGTTGTGGACCATCGGCCCACTCCGCAAAGGCCTGCTCTGGGAGTGCATCGCCATCCCCGACATCCGTACCGAGGCGCGCGTGCTCGCCACAGATGTGTTGGCCGCTACACACACGCGTGGAGGTGCATGATGCAGATCAACGTCAGCCACCAACCGCCCGATTGCCTGCATCTGCGCACCCGGCAACCGGAGTCCGAGCGCCGCACGCCTCCTGCGGGTGTTTGGGTTGCATTGGTCTCTGACATCGTCGGAGGCGATTCGGCAGAATTCGAAGCAGGTCTGCCGCTCAGCGATTGCACATAACCTGCCGCGTAGTTTCGTTGTCTGTTTGTGAAAGGCATTGTCATGATATTTCGCCCACTCTATCTCGAACACGTCGCCGCTGCGTCGTACCTCATCGGCTGTATCGCCAAAGGCGAGGCCGCCATCATCGACCCCGGCCTTCCTGCAGAACAGTACGTCACCCTCGCCGCCGAAAAAGGCTTGCGCATCACCGCTGTCTTCGAGACACACATGCACGCCGACTATTTTTCGACCGGCCGGGCTATCCAAGCACTCACCGGCGCTACCATCTACGCGCCACGCATCGCCGACGTCCGCTTTGCCCATGAGCCCATCGATGACGGCACAGAAGTCCACATCGGCAACATCATCATCCGCGCACTGCACACACCCGGGCACACGCCCGAGCACATGGCCTACCTGGTCAGCGACACCCCACGCGCTGCCGAACCGTGGTTTGTCTGTACGGGTGATTCGCTGTTTGTCGGTGACGTCGGCCGCGTCGATCTGGTCAGCCTCGCCGGCACCGGTACCGATGTCCAGTACGCCAGCATGCAGAAGCTCCTGGCCCTGCCCGATTATGTCGAAGTATTCCCCGGCCACTTCGGCGGATCCGCCTGCGGCGGGCGCGCCATGAGCGGCAAAGTATCGAGCACCATAGGCTTCGAACGACGCTTCAATTGGGCGCTCCAAGCACCCGACGAGCCGACCTTCAGCGCATGGCTGACACAAGACGTCCGTGAAGTCGTCGACAGCATCCTGATGCACCGCAACACCAATCGCGGCGAGCTCCCGCTGCCCGCCGGCTACTACGGATCCCACACCGCGGCGGCATCGATTGCCCAGATCCGCGCTGCCCAGGCCGCAGGCGCAGCGCTCATCGATGTCCGTTCGACCGCTGCCTTCCACACCGGGTTCTTGGCGGGTGCGATCAGCATCCCGTATTCGGTAGACCTGATGCTCACCCGATTGACCGGCCTGGTGGCGCGCAATCGCCCGTTGGTCATCTATGCCGATACGCTGGTGACGGCCGAGGCCGCCATGCACTTGGCCACGCAGGCCGGCTACGTGGTCAACGCGCTCAGCAATGTCGCAGTGGCGGGTGAGGGGCAGTCATTGCCGGTCATCTCCATCGACACACTGCATACCAACGCCC
>JBFYTT010000156.1:0-12874 GCA_041300425.1 Roseiflexaceae bacterium | reverse complement strand
ACCCCATACTTGTTCAATACCCGCTGCCCAAAAAATCCATCGGCTGCGTAACAGACATCGTCCACAACGACCGCCACCTGTGCCAGCGAGTGCCCTGGGATTGCTATGAGCTGTAGTTCGACGCCGGCGATGGTGCGTACGCCTGGCGTGATGCGGTGATGCACAGGCGATGGTGTGGCCATCACAAATTTGTTGTGGAGTGCACCAAGCGGACGAGCACCTGACGAAAGGTACATCGGTTCGAGGTAGGGGTCTTCGATGAACGGCGCTTCACGCTGTGGGGCATACACCTCGAGCTCCGGGATATTGCGGACAAGGTAGTCATTGCCACCCACATGATCTGCATGGTGGTGCGTCGAAATGACCGCACACAGACGCAATCCGGCCGTCTCGCAGGCACGGCGCAACAGCCGGGCTGCTTCTTTGTCGATGCCCGTATCTACGGCAATCGCCGTGCGTCCCTCAGCAATGATGATGCCGAGGTTATTGGTGCCCGGCAGGTATGCCGCACGCTCCGATACAAAAACGAGCTGGGTCATGATTGCCATTCCAATGTGCGTCCATGGAAACGGCTTGGGTCCAAACCAGACCCATCCGCTGGCCAATGCTCCAACAGCAGCAGAATATCCGCACGCATGAGGCCGATATTGACTCCTGTTGCCCGTGGATTGTCTTCGGTAAGTTCGAGCGCGCGCCCCAACATGACCCGTGGAGCGGTAACCAAGCCGAGTCGCAGTTGATTGAGTGCGTTGGCATACTGCGCGAGTGCTTTGGATTCGTGGCTACGCGCAGCTAACCAGTACGTCTGAAACTGCATGAACGCCTCATCCCATTGACCTGCATTAAAGGCATGCAATCCAGCAACGATGAACGGATCAGGATTCTTTGTCATCGCGCGGTACCCGATGAGAGGCTTTGAACGCTTCTGCTTGGCGCTTAGCCTCCGCTTGCATCTGTGTTGCTTCACCTTTCAGCGCAGCCCGCACCAAAAACCCACCCGCTATCAAAATCGGCGTGAATGAAATGATGGCAATGACGGTCTGATACGGCTCGAGCACATCGGTCTGCATACGTACTGCAGCATTCAAGAACAGGATCAAGCCCGCCACCATCGCAGAAAAAAATGCAGTTGCACGATTTTTCTGACCCATCGCGATGGCGTTTTTGCGCATCCTGATCAGAATAACTACCACGACACACATCGCCACCAGGCTGAACAAACTTGGTTGCTGCATCGGTACCCCCTTTTATCGTCTCAATCAGTATTATACGGTGCCTATGTGTCGCGCGTTGCATCGGATTGCCCGCGATACTGTAACGCCTCCGCAATATGGGCACTGCGTACATCCTGATTGCCATCGATATCCGCAATGGTCCGTGCCACGCGCAAGATACGAAAGTACGCACGCGCTGATAGCATCAGCTTTTCGGTGGCACGTGCCAACAGTGTTGTGCCTGCCTCATCAGGGGTTGCGCATTGCTTGAGCTGGACCTGTGTCATATCCGCATTGGTGCACCCTTGGCGGGCATATTGTCGGGCACGGGTCAGATCTACTCGCGCTCGTATATCTGCCGTTGATTCACCTCGAGCGACCGAAAGGAGTTGACCAACAGCAATCCGTGGCATTTCGAGATGCATGTCGATACGATCGAGGATGGGACCACTGACGCGTTTTGTGTAGCGTTCTATATCGCTACTGCGGCAGGTACATGCCCGTTCGCGGTCGCCGCGCCAGCCACACGGGCACGGATTGCGGGCAGCCACGAGCAGGACATTGGCCGGCATCAACACCGACCCGTGTGCCCGACTAATCGTGATCGTACGGTCCTCTAATGGTTGGCGTAGGACCTCGAGCTTGCTCCCGTATTCGGGGAGTTCATCCAAAAAGAGCACGCCGCGGTGCGCCAAGGTGACCATACCCGGCTTGATACGTGCAGCACCGCCACCGACAAGCCCAGCGATGGAGGTCGTGTGATGCGGCGCACAAAACGGCCGCATGCGCGACATGAACCCATCGCGGCCCAGAATCCCAGCCACACTGCGTATCTTGGCGACTTCCAGCGTCTCGGCATCGGTCAGCAACGGCAAGATGCCCCACAGCGCGCGTGCCATCATCGTTTTGCCGGAGCCCGGGGCTCCCGTCAGCAAAATATTATGTCCACCCGACGCCACTACTTCGAGTGCGCGCCGGGCATGCTGATTGCCCCGTACTTCGGCGAAGTCAATCATGTCTGCACTCTGGTCCGGCGTGGGCAGCGGGTCAGGTGCTCCAATGCGGATCCGTCCTTCGAGGTACTCCACCACCATGCGCAACGTGGTGCACGGCACGATGCGTATCCCCTGAATAAGCGCCGCCTCGGCTGCCGCAGCCCGGGGCACCACCACATGGGTCATGCCTGCCTCGCGTGCGGCAATGACCATCGGCAACATCCCATCCGTGCTACGCAGACTCCCATCGAAACCGAGCTCCCCCAAAAACGCCGTCTTGGTATGCGTGCTCCGGAGCTGTTCGGTCGCCATCAGCATGGCAACGGCGATGGGCAAATCATACGCAGGGCCGCCTTTGCGCATATCTGCTGGGGCCAGACTCACCGAGATACGGCGCATAGGGAACGCAAACGCGCTATTGCGGATTGCAGCCCTGACGCGTTCACGACTCTCTTGGACCGCAGTATCTGCCAACCCGACAACCGTGAATGACGGCAACCCGCCAGCGATATCGACTTCGACTGTGACCAGGGCGCCATCTAATCCACGCAACGCGCACGAAAAAATATGTGCAAACATAACAACACCTCCTGTGACCTATACCGTCACAGGAGGTGCAAAAGGTACGCACTGGTTTACTCTTCGTCGGGCAATTCGTCGTAATATGCAGCCAAACCACTCACCATGGCTTGCACCATCAATGGTGTTGCAGCGCTACTCATCAAGGTCATGTATGCATTGTTCGCGAGCAACACTGCACCTTCGATGTCGTTTTCGGCGATTAACGCAGGCAAAAATCGCTGTGACTGTTCTGACAACGCACGGCGTATGCGTGCCGACATGATTGCATCGAGGGCACGGACGATGTAGTCGGTAAATGCAGGATCATCTTCGTCTTCGACGATTGGTGGTTCACCAATACTGTCGATGACATCGGCTATCAACCAGCCATCGAGTGCCAATGCGCCGAAGCGCGGCTGGCGATAAAGCGCTAAACTCCGCGCATGGTATGCGTCGATACTCGTCAGCGTCTCTTGCACACTCTGCCGCTCACGGCGCGCTGCTTCCATCGCAGCACGGATGTCGGTCATCTCTGCAGGTTGCGGCGCTTCTGCGAGTGCCGTGCCCACACAACGGGTGTATGCAGCGTGCGTGTAGGCCGTTGAACGTCGTGCAGGACGTTGTGGATTCGACATTATTGTGCTCCTGAACGGTTTTGATACGTACAGTCTATACGCTGCACGCAAATCTCGCAACTCTGGTACTCCGACTGTGGATTTCGCTCCGATTATCAGCTGTACCCCTCCCCCCCAGTGAACGCAGGTATGTTCTGTCTTCCACCGTTGCTTGGACGACACGACAGCTGCGTCTCACCGCTACACAGCATGCAACGGCACCGTGACTCCTGTGCGATTTCGTATGGCGTAGCAATACTCAACTGTGCATGACGAAAACCAGCACGTCCACCGTCGTCGAGTTTGGCAAGCAGCAACATGAGATTCTCGGTAAAATACACATATTGATGTATTTGCGTGTGAAAGGACTCCTATGACTTCCGCTCCCCCACAGATGGCCCAAGTCGCCTGCCCGAGTTGTCAAACCCCGATTCGCGTCGGCGTGATAAATTTCATCGATGCCAATGAACAACCACAGCTCAAGAACATCCTCCTCGGAGGACGGCTCAATTCCGCCCAATGCACCGCCTGCGGCGCTCCCATCAGCCTGGCAGCACCGTTGGTCTATCACGATGCAACCAAACAGTTCTGCTTTGTCCATATCCCGCAACAATTGATGGCGAGTGCAAAAGGTGCCGAAGTCGAACGGTTCGTTGGGAGCATTACCGGTATGCTCATGCAAAATTTGCCTACCGATGCACCCAAAGGGTACCTGCTTTCGCCGCGCAAATTCTTGACCATGCAGACACTCATCGAAGGGGTCCTCGAAGGTGACGGCATCACCAAAGAGATGATGGCGGCCCAACGCAAGCGCGTAGAGATTATCAGCCAACTCCTCGAGGGCATGTCGACCAGCGATGCCGCCTTGCTCGATGCACTCCAAGCCAATCAGGCAGACATCGACGAAGAATTCAAATCGACGCTGGCAGCTTTCGTCGACGCCAGTGCCATGAGCGGCGACCAAGAAGGCATGGCACAGCTCGCGGCGTTGCAAGCAAAAGTCACCCAATTCATCGGTGGTGATGCGACGCTTGCCTATGAACTCTTGATTGCACAACTCCGTACCGCACCAGATGACGATGCCGTGCGCGCGTTGATGCAGTCCAACCAAGAGACCATCGATTATACGTTTTTTGACATCTTCAATGCAAAAATACTCGAAGCCCAGAACGCCGACGACGAGTCGACCGCTACGACGCTCAGCGCGCTACGCGCACGCATCCTGGCCCTGTACGAAGAAATCCAAGCCAATCTCGAAGCTGCCTACACCCGCGCTGGCCAGATCCTCGATGCCGTCTTTGCCTCCGAAGACATGTCTGCCACACTCAGCGCACACCTTGGTGAACTCGATGATGTATTTGATGTGTTGCTCGACGGCCAACGCACCATGGCCGAGCGCGCTGGTGACGATGCGACCGTGGCGCGTCTCACCGAGATTATCGCATTGACCGCTCAGGTCAAAGACTCCGCCCTCACGCCGGATGCCCGCGCCGTCCGTGCACTGCTCGACAGCGACAACCCGACTCGGTATATCCGCGAAAACATCGCATCCATCACTGGCGGCGTTGTCAAGCAACTCAACGAAATCTCTGAGGATTACATCCTCAAAGGCAAAACCGAAGATGCCGACCGGGTGCAGCGGATCGCCCGCGAAGCCGGGGCAATGTTGTTCTAGGAGCATCGCATGTTCGTGACGCGCTCGTGTGAGAGTGACTTGGACTTTGTGGCAATGCAGCGACTCGTCGCGCGCTTGTGGTTTCAGCAGGCACCGTATGTGTATGCACTGCCTGGTGACTTATCGTGGTGGCGTGCCGCTACGCCCGACGACTCTGGGATCCGTGGTGCCACCCTCTGGTACCTCGATGATGCCCTGGTCGGGTTTGTCTGGCGCGCCGGGGACGATGCCGACATTCTCTATGACACCGCTGTCCCGGGCCTCGCATCGGCCATCTTGACGGATGTCGCCGCCAACACCCCACCAGCGGGGCTTGTCTATGCGTTTGATCGACATGTCGATCGCACGGACCTCTTGACCAACCTCGGCTATCACAAAGGCGACCCGGTCTTTCGAATGCACGTGATGGACCCAAACGACGCACCACACGTCGAAATCCCACAGGGCTGGGAGGTTTGTCAGCTTCCGGCCGGTGATGTCGCCAATCAAGAGCGTTCTGACGCACAACGCAGCGCTTTTCAAAGTACCAAAATGACTCCAGAGCGCTATGCGTTTGCACGCTCATTACCCGGCTATACGGGCGATTGGGATCTGGTGTTGCGCGCGCCAACCGGCGACATCGTCGCATTCGTGACAATCTGGGTAGATCATGCGACGCAGACCGCTCACTTCGAACCCGTCGGCTGTGTCCATCCATACAAACGCCAAGGGTTGACCCGATTGCTCCTCTGCGAAGCCCTCCGTCGCCTAGCACTGCATGGGATTGTTACCGTGTGTGTGCTGAGCGCACCCCTATCAGCAGAGCATCCCGCCGGATGGCTCTACGAATCGTGTGGGTTCCACCTCATAGACCATATCTCCCAATGGTCGAGGGTATCCGCGGACGCATAGTGGTATACTGCCTGTAGTACACCTCTGAGAACGGAGCCTTGCATGAATCTCTGGCACGAACTTGACCCAGGCCCAAGCTGGCCTGAAGTCATTAACGTCATCGTCGAAATCCCCAAGGGCTCCCGCAATAAATACGAATTCCACAAGCGCACCGGTGCATTCAAACTCGACCGTGTACTCTACTCGGCGGTGCACTACCCGGGCGACTATGGGTTTACGCCGCAGACGTACTATGACGACCAAGACCCGTTGGATGTCTTGGTGATGACCAATCTGCCCACTTTTACTGGCTGTATTGTCGAAGCACGTCCTATCGGCCTGTTCAGAATGCTCGATCGCGGCGAACCAGATGACAAAATCCTCGCCGTGTTGCATTATGACCCGTTCTTTTCGGACTACACCGATTTCACACAGTTGCCCAGCCATTACATCCGCGAAGTCGAACACTTTTTTAAGGTGTACAAAGACCTCGAGGGTGGCCGTGTCGAGCCCATCGGTTGGGACAATGCTGCCGTCGCCAAAGAGCGCATTCGGTATGCCGTCAATCGATACTGGGACATGCGGGCAGGGCGGATCGACAAAGCACCATTGATGTAAGGAGGCTGTCCTGTCATTCACATCAGCACCAGACCGCGATCAACGCACCGCATATTCGGCAGGTGGGATTGTGTATCGCGCACAGGCTGGGTCAATCGATGTGGCGATGATAGCGACACACAACGGTAAGCGCTGGGGCTTGCCAAAGGGGCATGTCCGCCGAGGCGAAACATCCGAGGCAGCTGCCCTGCGTGAAATCGCCGAAGAAACAGGACTCCATGGTGTTGTCCAAACCCATATCACAACAATCGAATACTGGTTCCGCATTGGGACACTTCGCATCCACAAGTACGTCGATCTGTTCTTGGTACAGTACACCCTCGGTGACATCCAACCACAACCAAGTGAAGTCGATGCCGCAGAGTGGGTGGACATCGAATCGGCAATCGCACGTGCTTCGTTCCAACGCGAACGCGAAGCCTTATCGAGCGCACGATTGATCCTCTCTCCCCCGCGCTGACACATAGAAAACACCCCTCTGGCTCAGAAAGCCAGAGGGGTGTTTTGGTATCAGCTATTCGACCGCACTACCGCCCGCAATAGTAGCAGTGAGCAAATCTCGGTTCAACCGACCAATGAAGTGCAACCCAATTTCTTTGGGGCACGCAGCAGTGCACTCACCGATGTTGGTGCATCCGCCGAATCCTGCGGCATCCATCGTGGCAACCATGTTCATCACGCGACTTTTGCGCTCTGGTTGACCCTGCGGGAGTAACCCCAAGTGCGCTACTTTGGCCGCGGTAAACAACATCGCCGATGCATTGGGGCATGCAGCGACACACGCGCCACAACCGATGCACTGTGCCGCATCAAACGCCAAATCGGCATTCTCTTTGGCAATTGGTGTACTGTTCGCATCTGGCGCACTGCCGGTTGCTGCAGATATATACCCGCCCGAGCGGATGATGTTATCAAATGCGCCACGGTCAACAACAAGATCCTTGATTACCGGGAACGCCTTGGCACGCCATGGTTCTACCGTGATTTCGTCGCCGTCTTTGAACGACCGCATATGCAACTGGCATGTGGTCGTCGCGAGGCGGCCACCGTGTGCGAGACCATTGATCATCACTCCACAGGACCCACAAATCCCTTCACGGCAATCGTGATCAAAGGCAACAGGCTCTTCGTTTTTTGCGATGAGCTGCTGGTTCAAAATGTCGAGCATCTCGAGGAAAGACATGTCCGGCGAGACGTGGTCGACCTGGTATTTGACGAGTCGTCCAGATGCGCTTGCACCTTTCTGACGCCATACATTAACGGTGATTTTCATACGACGTTCCTCCGGTCGACTTACTTATAGCTACGGGTAGCGAGTTTGATGTTCTCGAATTGAAGCTGTTCGCGATGCAGTATCGCGCTGCTCGGATCACCGAAGTGTTCCCACGCGGCGACATAACAGTACTCGTCGTCATTCCGCAGTGCTTCACCTTCGTCGGTCTGACTTTCTTCGCGGAAGTGACCGCCGCACGATTCTGCCCGCTCGAGTGCATCGCGCACCATAAGCTCACCCAGCTCAATGAAGTCCGCCACACGCCCGGCCTTTTCGAGCTCTTGGTTGAGTTCGTTGCCGGATCCCAGGACCCGTACATCGCTCCAAAACTGCTCGCGCAGTGCCGGCAATAATGTCAACGCCTTCTTGAGGCCTTCGTTCGTGCGCGACATCCCGCAGTATTCCCACATGATGTTGCCCAGCTCACGATGGAACGAGTCGACACTGCGAGTACCATTAATCGTCAAGAACTTTTGGATTCGCTCTTTGACTGCATTGACAGCCTCGCTGACTGCGGGGTGTGCAGGATCGATTGGGTCATACCCGCCCGTCGCTACGTAGTTCCCGATAGTCGATGGGAGCACAAAGTACCCGTCAGCCAACCCCTGCATCAACGCACTTGCACCGAGCCGGTTTGCACCATGGTCCGAGAAGTTCGCTTCGCCGCCGACAAACATCCCGGGGATGGTCGACATCAGGTTATAGTCTACCCACAATCCGCCCATCGTGTAGTGGACAGCAGGGTAGATCCGCATCGGGATTTTGTATGGATTCTCGCCGGTGATGCGCTCGTACATATCAAACAAGTTGCCGTAGCGTGCCCGAACGGTCTTTTCGCCCAGGCGCTTGATCGCAGCACTGAAATCGAGATACACGCCCAATCCACCAGGTCCCACACCGAGCCCGTTGTCACAAACCATTTTGGCTGCCCGTGACGCAATATCGCGCGGAGCAAGATTGCCATAGCTCGGGTAGCGACGCTCGAGGAAGTAGTCACGCTCGTCTTCGGGGATAGTGTCCGGTGAACGTGAGTCACCAGCCATCTTGGGCACCCAGACGCGACCGTCGTTGCGTAATGATTCAGACATCAACGTCAATTTCGACTGATGATCACCGCTGACAGGTATACAGGTCGGGTGGATTTGCGTGTAGCATGGGTTCGCAAAAAACGCCCCACGCTTGTGCGCCCGCCATGCCGCGGTCACGTTACAGCCCATCGCGTTGGTAGACAGATAGTACACATTACTGTACCCACCAGTTGCCAAAATCACTGCATCGCCCAGATGCGACTCGATTTCGCCAGTTACCATGTCGCGGGTCACAATACCGCGTGCGCGACCATCGATGATGATGATGTCGAGCATCTCGGTACGCTCGTTGAGCTGGACGGTACCGGCTGCCACTTGACGGCTCAATGCTGCATAGGCACCGAGCAACAACTGCTGACCGGTCTGGCCACGTGCATAAAAGGTTCGCGATACCTGTGCGCCACCGAATGAGCGGTTGTCGAGGTACCCGCTGTATTCACGGGCAAACGGCACACCCTGCGAGACACACTGGTCAATGATATTGACACTCAACTCGGCCAAACGGTAGACGTTGGCCTCACGGGCGCGGAAGTCGCCGCCCTTGATGGTGTCATAAAACAACCGCTGCACACTATCGCCGTCGTTCCGGTAGTTTTTGGCTGCGTTGATCCCACCCTGTGCTGCAATACTGTGGGCACGGCGGGCACTGTCTTGGTAACAGAACGCCTTGACGTTGTACCCTTGCTCGCCCAATGTCGCTGCCGCTGCCCCTCCGGCGAGCCCTGTGCCCACCACAATAATGGTGTGCTTGCGGCGATTTGCAGGATTGACCAACTTCATGTCAAATTTGTGCTTGGACCACTTTTGTTCGATAGGTCCAGCGGGGACGTTGGCGTTGAGTCGTGCATCGGTGTATTCGACTGGCTTGCGCGTTTCGACCTGTGGCTTTGTTTCTGTGGTCATACCAGATACTCCATTATGTCTATGTTAGACGTTACTTCAAAATACCCAACAGAATGACAACGGGCACCGTCGCAAAACCAGCAAATAGACCGACTCCGGATGCAAGAGCGAGCGCACGAAAGAACTTTTCGGTGCGTGGACTGTTTAACCCGAGGGTCTGCATTGCACTCCACACGCCATGGTAGAGATGTGTGCCGAGTGCCGCTACTGCGACCAAGTACACCGGTGCAGCCCATACTTGGGTCGTAAATCCGGTAATCACGTTGTGGTATGGCTCACCTTCGATGAATCCCGGCAACGCGGCACCCGTGGTGAAGTGCAAGATATGATAAATCACAAAGAAGAATATAGCCGCACCACCCCATCGCAGCGTCATCGAGGCAAACGACGCCTGTTTGCGTTTGACTTTCTTGTAGCCGATCGGTCGACCCGCACCATCGATACGCGTCAACTGAATAGCTGCACGTACATGGAGCACCAACGCAACAATGAGTACGATGCGGATGACCCACAAGATGGTGCCAGCCGGCAACGCAGGCTCACCAACAACGCGCAGAAAGTGGGAGTATTCATTAAAGCCTTTGGGACCTTCGAATATTTTCAAATTCCCAATCATATGCACGATTACAAAGCCATACAACACAATACCAGTCAGCGCCATGATGGCTTTCTTGCCAATGGTAGACTGGTTCAGGGTCAGTGCAGCCGCCATAACGATTCCTTTTGTTGAGCCCCGACAGGGGAGGTATGTTTTACGCGGTCGTGATTATACGACACAATACGTTGTTTGTCTATTTGTCTTTGCCGGGCACTGCATCCATCTTGCATGTGAATTTGCTACACTGCAGGCATGCAACACCGTCTTTCTCCATTTATTGCGCTCTGCCTGCTTGGTGCTGTCGTGGCACACGGACTAGCGCTGTTCAACGACCGTACACGGCCTGCCCACTCGTTGCCGAGCCCGCAAATTATCCAAACAACCAATCCAAAAGCAGGGGTTCACACGCGGCTGAGTGGCATCGCAGACCAAACATACCTCACCTCGCAACTCGATTTGGTCCATGAGCTCGGAGCACCGTGGATTGTCGAGCTGTTCCCGTGGGCATATGCACAACCACGCTCTGCCTACGGGTATGATTGGACGGGGTTTGACCGGATTGTCGATCAAGCCCATAATCGCGGCATCACCATCATAGCCAGACTAGATATCGTGCCGGCATGGGCACGACCAGAAGGCAGCAGTGACCGCCTCTTGGTACCGTCCGCCTATGCCGATTATCGTGCCTACGCAGTAGCGTTTGCACAACGCTACCAGGCACGTGGGGTCACACATATCGTGTTGTGGAACGAGCCCAATCTGCGCTTCGAATGGGGCGGCCGTACACCTGATCCCGAGGAGTATGCCGCACTCATACGATTTGTCGCTCCCGCAATCAAACAGGTTGCTCCGCAAATGCAGATTCTCGCAGGCGGATTATCACCGGGACCGTCGCTCGGCGACAATGCCGAAGTGCGACTCGACGACCGCAGCTACACCGAGCGGTTTTTTGCTGCAGGGGGCGCGGAGCATATCGACGGCTGGGCCGTTCATGCCTACGGGGCCCAACTCCCCCCCAACGACCTGCCCAGTTGGGACGTCGTCAACTTGCGCAGGGTCGAGCTCGTCTATCAGATTGTTCGCGCGTATCGAGACATCCCCATATACATCACCGAAGCAGGGTGGAACGACAGTACGCGTTGGCAATCGGCCGTGACCGCCGCCGAACGTATCCGCTGGAGTCGCGGCGCGTATCACTATGCAGCTCGTACACCGTGGATAGCGTGCATGGTGCTTTGGCAGTTCGGCCTCGCTGCGCCCACACGCACCTACCAGGATGGCTGGGTCATCATTGCTGGAGATGGCACACCCCGAGCTATTTTTTATGAGTTAAAAGCACTGCTCAATCCATAAAAACAAGCACCGCATGGTGAACCATGCGGTGCTCAGACAGCCAACGAATCCTATTCTTCGTCGTCTTCTATTTGGTCGTCACGCACCCAAAAGACTTCTGCCTCGTCATCGTGGGACTCATCCTCCCACAAATCGATTGCAAATGGCTCTTCCACCTCCACTGCGAGGGTTGTCCGTGCATCGTGTGGGTTCGGGCGGCGTTGTTTGGGTTTGGGTTTGTTCGGATCTTTGTCTGCCCGGCTACGGAAGACGATCTTAATGGGAGTCCCCACAAAACCAAATTTCTCACGCAAACGGTTTTCGAGATACCGCGCATATCCCCAGTGAATCATTGCCGCATCATTGGTAAAGAACAAAAATACCGGTGGGTCGATTTGTGGCTGGGTGGCATAATAAATGCGCAAATGGGCGCCGACGCGAATAGACGTTGGCGGGTGCTCATGAATAGCAGCACGGAGCAATGCATTGAGTTGTGATGTCGAGACCCGCTTGCGGCGTTCGAGCGCTATCTTCATAGCGGTAGGTAATACTTGGTCGACCCGTTGACCGCTTTTGGCCGAAATAAACAAGAGCGGAGCATACGGGATGAACTTAAACGCCTCGCGGATCTGACGCGTAAAGTGGTAGAACGTCTCGTCGTCTTTGACAATCAAGTCCCATTTATTGACGAGAATGCAGACGCCTTTGTGTTGTTCGAGAATCATGCCCGCGACGTGCGTGTCTTGGGCAGTGACGCCCTCTTCGGCATCGATGAGCAACATCGCAACGTCAGCACGATCGATTGCCCGTAACGTACGCAAGACGCTGTGCTTTTCGACCCCTGGTTCGACCCGACCGCGACGACGTACACCCGCAGTATCAATCAACATCCCAGGCTGACCATCGATGTCGATTGGGGTATCAATGGCATCGCGTGTCGTCCCGGGGATCGATGATACAACGCTGCGCTCGTTGCCGACCAGCTTGTTCAAGAGTGATGACTTACCAACGTTCGGTCGACCAACGAGCGCAATGCGGACCGTCTCGTCACGGTCTTCTTCTTCGTTCGGTGGGAACAACGCAGTGACGGCATCGAGGACATCACCAGTACCAACCCCGTGATAGGCACTCAT
>JBFYTT010000133.1:0-6208 GCA_041300425.1 Roseiflexaceae bacterium | reverse complement strand
CGCGCGCACTGCGCAGCGGGGTGGCCCGTTCGCACGTTACTTGTATGGGTACAGGTACCGTAGCCTCTTCAGCGTTGGAACACCGCCAACTCGCCCGGTTTGTATGTGTGCACCGCCAAATCCGGTGCCACACGCTCGATTTGGCTGGCGACTTCGGCTGCGGGCAGGCGATTGCTGGCAAAGAGGTCATTGTGCCCGGCGATGAGCGTGCTCCAGCCTGCCTGGGTTGCGACGTAGGCAGCCTCGGCTGGCATCATGTTGCCGGCAATGTCACGGGCATTGCGCATCGCATCACTGCCGTTGCATGCCAGCATACCGACGTCTGCTCGTGGGAGCGCCAGGATTGCCTCGATGTAGCCGTCATACACGATCGTATCTCCGCCGTGGAACAACGCCACACTGCCCCAATCAAGCAACATACTCACCCAGCGATGGCCACGGATCGGATCGTGTTCACGGCTGTAGTGGGCGGCAGGAATGTACGAGACCTGCAATACCCCATAGTCATGGAGCACGCCGGTGGTCATGGGCAAGCGCCGCTCAGGAGCAATCCCTGCCTCGTCCAAAATCCCCTGTGCCCACCCCGTCGCGACGATGCGGGCCTGCGGCGATGCAGTCGCAATCCCCGCCAAGGTTTCGGCACTGGTGTGATCGCCGTGTTCGTGTGAGCACAACACCAGACTCGCATTGGTGACGTCGTGTGGTGCGAGTGGCGGTGGGAAGGCCCTTCCCCACAGAAATGTCGGATCGGTATGGTCAATCGCGAGTGGCCCGACCAAGAACGGGTCGATGTAGACAACCCGTTGGTCAGGACCTTTGACGGCAATCCCCATTTGGCCGAGCCACCACAGCGCGATACTCCCAGCGGGAACCACAAATCCGTCCATCTGTTGTATCAGCGCTGCACCCTTTTTGTGTGCCATTCCTGCCTCTTTTCATCGAATGCGATGGCATATTGTAGCATCAGGGGATACCCGCAACCATGCTTGCAAACGTCGGTATTTTGACAATCGGATGAATCGCCCGTATATTTAACGGAGAACAAGTTGATATCGCTGGGGGCGCCAAGTGAGCTTGGCTGAGATGCGACCCAAATGTCGCTGACCCTTTGAACCTGATCCGGATCGTACCGGCGGAGGAAAGCACGCGTTGCACGACGCGCACCCAGCAGACGACTGTTTGGGTGCTTTTCTATTTGGAAGGATGTGTCAGATGCGACGTTTCCTGATTCTGTTGTGTGCGACGCTCGCACTTGCCGCCTGTGCGCAGAACCCTGCCGCACCTTCGACATCATCCCCTACGACGCCAGAGGCAGCCTCCACCGCGACACCGCTGATGGTCGATGCTCCCACCGACACGCAACCATTGACCGTCATGACCCATGACAGCTTCGCTATTTCGCCCGAGACAATTGCAGCATTTGAAGCACAACACAACGCCAAAGTCACCATCCTCAACAGCGGCGATTCGGGCAGCATGCTCAACAAAGCCATCCTCTCGAAGGACGCACCACTTGCTGATGTGCTGTTTGGCGTCGATAACACGTTTTTGAGCCGTGCGCAAGAGGCAGATATCTTTGTCCCGTACACCCCATCGGGAGTTTCGTTTGTCGACGGCATCGATCTGACCGTCAGTGCGCCGTTGACCCCTGTTGATCGCGGCTATGTCGTCATAAACTACGATATCGCAGCGCTTCAAGCGCTCGGTCTCGCGCCACCACAGAGCCTGCAAGATTTGCTCATGCCCGAGTACAAAGGCTTGCTGATCGTCCAAAATCCTGCCCTGTCGTCTCCTGGATTAGCGTTCTTGCTTGCGACCGTGGCAGAATTCGGGCCAGCCAAGTGGCAAGGGTATTGGAAGCTCCTGCGCGAAAACGATGTCCTTATCGCCCCGGACTGGAACACTGCCTACTACACACACTTTAGCGGTTCGAGCGGCAAGGGCCCACGCCCACTGGTCGTCTCATACTCATCGAGCCCCGCTGCCGAGGTCATCTACAGCGACCCCAAAGTGACTGTCGCCCCCACCGCAAATGTGAGCTTCGCAGCCTTCGAACAAATCGAATATGCGGGAATTCTCAAGGGTACCCAACAAGAGACCTTGGCCAAAGCATTCATCGACTTTATGCTGAGCGATACCTTCCAGAACGACATCCCGTTGAATATGTTCGTCTACCCAGTTACCCAGACGGCCGTCTTGCCAGACGAATTTGTGCAGTTTTCGGCTGTACCAACGGTACGTGCACAACTGGTGCCAGCCATGATTGCAGCAAATCGTGATGCATGGCTTGCCGAGTGGGATACAATCATGCTCAAGTAATCGACGTTTTGCGATGCGGCACTCGTGCCTCTACACTACCAACGAGGCCCGATGCTCCCACCACACCCACCCACGAGACCGCGTACCCCAGTCGTCCCCACAGCGCATCAGACAGCGATGCCCGGTGGGGACGCGCTCATGCGCATCGGCTTGGTCTTGACCTCCGTCGGACGAGAACTGGTTGCACCACTCACCCTCATCAATATCATCCTCGGTGCACTTTTGTGGGGTATTGGCCTCATACCCGAAGCAACAGCTACCGTATTGGTCGTCACGGTCAACGTCTGTATCACTGCGATCCAACTCGGTCGTGCCCAGTACACGTTGTATCGCATGCAACAGGCGTTCCAAGCACCTGTTTCCGTCTGGCGCGAATCAGCCGTGCACGCGGTTGCTCCGCGCGACGTCGTTGTCGGCGATGTGCTGCTGTTGCGACCCGGCGAACGTGTGCCTGCAGATGCCGAAGTGCTCGTGGCTGCTCGTTTGTGGGTAGATATGTCTGCCCGTACCGGTGAATCTGAGCCGCAGCTGCTCACGGCAGGGATGACCATCGGTCATGGGTGCACGATTCACGCAGGAGCAGCGTGGGTTGAGTGTGTACAGTATCCGCCGCGGGTCCCGCTGGTCGCTCGACTCCCCAGCCGGCCGCTGGGGGCTGCGTCTCTCCACTTACAGCGTATTGTCCGCGCTGCAGCCATCGGCGCAGGTGCGCTTGCGCTGGTGACATTCGCGTGGGCGGCAGTGACCGGGCAGCGCTGGACTGACGTGCTCCCCGCGATTACCGTCGTAGTCGGATTGATTCCCAACGCACTGGTGTTGTTTGCAACAGTTACCCATGCGACCGCAGCGGCTACGCTGACGCGCAAGGGGTTTATCGTGAACCGGCCAGCCGCAATCGAAACATTTGCATCAGTCGATACAATCTGCTTCGACAAAACCGGTACACTGACGACCAATCAGCTCAGCGTCGATGCCGTTATCCCTTTGCGTGGTGAATACGACGCGTGTGTCGACACGTTGGGTGGATTCGTTGCTGCCGATGGTGCAGGCAATCAGAGTAGCGTGGCGATTGCCCGTGCGTTCCCCCGCGATGCAATGACGTTTATCGCGAGTCAAGCGTTTGAAAGCACCCGCAAATGGAGCAGTCTGACGGATGCCAGACGTACTCTGGTGCTCGGTGCCCCCGACGTCCTTATCCCCACGCTTTTGCCAGAATGGCAGGATGTGACGTCGCAATCAACCCAACAAAATGCACGCGTGCTCTTGCTCATCGAAGGTGACCGCGAGTGGAATCTCGATACACGCACTGCCGAGCCAATATGTCGTGTCACACTGCACGATCAGATTCGCCCCGGTGCAGCAGCGTTCGTGGCTCAATGCGTCGCACGTGGCATCCGTATCACCGTCTTATCGGGCGATGACCCTGCGTTTGTTGCGAGTGTCGCCATGCAGGTTGGGATTCCCATCGAAGGGGTCATCCATGGCAACGTACTCGACGGTCAGCGTGTACCCGATGTAGTCCGTACGGCGAACATCATTGGACGCATGCTGCCGGAGCACAAAGAGGTTGTCGTCCGTACATTGCAGGCACAGGCTGGTTGTGTCGCATTTGTCGGGGATGGCTTCAATGATGTCGCAGCGCTCCGACGTGCAGATGTCGCGATTGCTTTTTCGGCCGCACACGCGGTTGTCCGTGACAGTGCAGATGTCGTCTTGGTAGTGGATGATCTGTCAGCCCTCAGTGCACTATCCGCTGCCGGGCAACACGTCCATGCAACGCTGACGCTAATAGGAAATAACGTTCTATGGCGGGTCATTGTCTGCGCAGTTGTCTGGGTGGGGACCGTCTGCACACAGACACCAAGCTGGTCCCCACTCGATAGCACTGCCATTGCACTTATCGGCGTTGCATTGCCGAATCTGCTGTATATGTTCGTTACCCACCATGGTTCGGTGCAGCAGAGTGGCCGGGCGAGCATCCTGCGTGCCGTGGGTGTCGGTGCACTGTTTGTCGGGGGCTGGTGGTGCGCTACGACGCTGTGGGGGGTGAGTGATGTGCGATGGCTGACGGCGACGGTCATCGTCGCGCTGTGGGTGCGGGTATGGTTCACACGAAAGACGTGGTGACTTGTGGTACTATGACGCCATGCTATACCTCGTTGCAACACCGATAGGGAACCTCGGCGATATCACAATGCGCGCGCTCGAAACGTTGCGCACCGTTGATATCATCGCCAGCGAAGACACCCGCAAAACGTCCATTTTGCTCAAGCACTACGACATCCACAAACCGATGATGGCGTGCCACGAACACAACGAAAAAATGGCCACTGAGCGGATTATCGGCCTCTTGCGCGAGGGGAAGTCGATTGCACTTGTTAGCGACGCGGGTACGCCGGCAATTTCGGACCCTGGGTTTGTGTTGGTGCGCCGTGTCCTCGAAGAAGGGCTACCGGTCACCGCTATTCCCGGTCCGGTTGCGTTGATTCCAGCGTTGATTGTGTCGGGGTTGGCAGTCCATGCATTCACGTATCGCGGCTTCCCACCACGTAAACGAGGGCAGCGGCAACGCTGGCTCGCCCAAGATCTCCAGACGCCGCACACGCTGATTTTCTACGAAAGCCCGTACCGCATCTTGGCACTCATCGAAGATGCCATAACGGTCTACGGTGACCGGCCTGCTGCGTTGTCCAACGATTTGACCAAGTTTTACGAGGCAACCTGGCGTGGTCCGTTGAGTTCCATTCACAAAACCCTGTCGAGCCGTTCCATCAAAGGCGAGTTTGTGTTATTGGTTGCCGGTACCGGCGGATACACCGGTGATACTCCGGTGTTCGATGGCGGTGACGATGATCCATCTCACGATGATGATGCGGACGACAATATCGAATCATAGTAGTGTAGGTATCAGCAGAAAGTGACGGACGATGATGACCGATGTACGTGCCGATGTACTCAAAATGACGATCGAATTGTGCAAATACCCGTCCACCTTAGACCACCCCGACCAGCTCAAAGCGGTCATCGATTATACCGTTGCCCAACTCAAAGACCTCCCCCGCGGGACCATTACCCATTTCAATTCAAACAACAAGCCAGCGATTGTATACTCGCTCCGCGGCAACAAACACGCCAAACTCATCCTGAATGCGCATCTCGATGTTGTCCCCGCGCGCACCGCACAATTTGAACCGTTCGAGAAGGACGGCCGTCTCTACTGCCGTGGCTCACAAGACATGAAGGGTGCCGCTGCAATTTTGATCCGGCTTGCCCAAGAGCTCGCGCAGCTGCCCGAACCACCAGATGTGAATTTTCAATTTGTGACCGACGAAGAAATCGGCGGCATGCATGGGACAAACTACATCCTAAATGAGGGATTCACCTGCGATTTTTTCATCACTGCCGAACCGACCGATCTGAATATCTGTAACCTGCACAAAGGCGCATCGCCCATCGACGTCATTGTGCATGGAGTGCCGGCCCATGGGTCGCGCCCGTGGTTGGGGCGTAATCCGTTGCATACGCTCCGTGATGGCTTGATAGCGCTCGAGAAAGCCTACCCTACCCCCGATGAAGAAGCATTTGTCACTACCTGTGTACCCACCATCATCAATGGCGGCAATGCAGGCAATCGCATCATGGAAGAACTCGTCATGCACCTGGACATCCGCCGTGTGCCCAACGAATCATCGGCCGAGGTGCTCGCCAAGGTGTCGGCCTGCTTCCCCGAACACTGCACCGTGAAGCTCATGGGTGATGGCGTCGGTCTCAACACCGACCAGAACGACCCTGCAGTGCAACAATTGGCTGCAATCGTGCGCCGCGTCACCGGGTTGCCCGGTCATTTCTACCGAGAGCACTTCGGTACGGATGCACGGTTCTATAGCTC
>JBFYTT010000104.1:0-8564 GCA_041300425.1 Roseiflexaceae bacterium | reverse complement strand
CATCGGCGGCGTGCGCTTCAAGTACCAACCCTATCTGTCGGGCCGCAGCCTGGCCGAGGATCTGGCCATCGGCATGCAACATTGCGACGCCATTGCAGTGACGGGCTCGGGCACCGGGGTCGATACTGACACGGCCAAAATCAGCGAGTTCCGTTCCCTCATCGGTCAGTTCCCACTGGTCGTCGGTGCCGGCATGACGCTCCAAACAGCCCTCGAAAAGTTGGCCATCGCCGATGCAGCCATCGTCGGCAGCACCTTCAAAAACACCCGCAAAGACTCCGGCGAGGTCAGCGCACTCCACGTGCAGGCGTTTATGGATGTGGTGCGACGGATACCGTAGGGGCGAGGTACCCCGCTGCGCGGGGCATGACGGCCTCGCCCGCAAGCACCCCAACCAGCACCATAACGAACTCACCACGCATGTCCCCAATCACGAGGTCTGGGCGTTTGGTTCACGTGTCACCGGCAGTGCCAAGGAGTTTTCGGATCTCGACCTTGTTATCATCGGCGAAAAACCGCTTTCTATTACAGTCCATGCAAACCTCGTCGACGATTTCTCCGAATCTGACCTGCCATACAAAGTCGATGTCATTGACTGGGCAACGACAGACGCTACGTTTCGCCAGATCATCCGACGCAATTGCATCGTCGTGCAGCACGCAGTCAACCGGAGACAACCCTAGCCCAGACGCAATGCGTTATCTCAGACGCTTCAACCGTCGGCTACATCGTTGTTGCGATCAGCACACTGGTGACTCGGAGAATGTCCAGCAGGAGGATTACTGAGCATGACGGCTGCATTCACGATTACCATCACTGATTCGCTCAGTGATGCTGCACAAGAGATCGTCTCGGCCGGGCATGCCGCATATGAACAAGCACACGGCATTGATATCAAATTCCGCCGTTTTGCCATGCTGTTGCACGACGACCACGGCGAACTCTGTGGGGCGCTCCAGGCTTTTACGGCGTATGCAGAAGTGTACGTCGAGGATCTGTGGGTCGCAGCAGTAATCCGCCGCCGCGGCTATGGCCGGCTGCTCCTCGCGCGCCTCGAACGAGAGTTTGCCGGCACGGGCTATCACAACATCAATCTCGTCACCAATGCTTTTCAGGCGCCAGAATTCTATGCCAAATGCGGCTACACCGTCGAATTCGTGCGCGTCAATGCACACAATCCGCTCCTCACCAAGACATTTTTTGTGAAGTATTTGAATGAATATCCCCAAAAAACACATGAATGATCAGGGCAATCACTCATGTGGTCCCGCGAATATCTGCAATCGCTATGGAGTACGAAGCTGCACTTCTTCTGCTTGCGGACCTTTTTGACCAGCTGATTCCACATAATCAACGATCTGGCCTTCTTGCAAGATTATTCCACCCACGATGGCCCGGCGATGAACAAACACGTCTGGGCCTGATTGACTTGTTATAAAGCCAAATCCTTTGGCTGAGTTGTACCATTTCACGGTGCCGGTTTGTCGTTCCGAGCCTTTGATTTTGCCCTTCGGCGTGGTATCTGCTGCCAGATCCGCAGCCATCTCGTCACCGAGTGCCTCGAGTCGGGCACGTTCTGTATCGGTCAGACTGGACTTTTGAGAGATTGTGAAACGGTCATACCGTGCTCCTTTTGGGGCAATATGCGCACCACAGCGTTGAAATACGTGTGGACGCAGCATCATCATCGCACAGAAAATTTGCCAAAATCGAGCAAATGAATCCCCCGATGTGTTCTGTATGTCGTCTGGAGTGCATGTGCCAACGGCTGCAGATTCGGCCATTTACCGCAAGACTCGTTTGTGCCGACCACACAAAGACCCGATTCGTTGCTGCGCAACGAATCGGGTCTGAATGACCACCGTGTATATCAATACACGCAGGTCTGATTGTGCGTATTGCTATTGGTGCCGTCTGGACAAATCGTGTCTTGCCAGTTGACCCCCGTCAGATCCGCACCCGTCAAATCTGCGCCGCTCAGGTTTGCACCGTGGAAGTTCGCTCCCGCCAAAAATGCACCACTGAGATTTACGCCGGTCAGATTGGCAAAGCTGAAGTTCGACCACATCAACGTACTCCAGCGCAGCGTTGCACCCGTCAAGTTGGTGTAGC
Source organism: Roseiflexaceae bacterium (assembly GCA_041300425.1). Classification (GTDB taxonomy): domain Bacteria; phylum Chloroflexota; class Chloroflexia; order Chloroflexales; family Roseiflexaceae; genus UBA965. Next base: position 6,452 of record JBFYTT010000104.1, on the reverse strand, counting down.
TCATATCGGCACCGCGCGCGTCACTGCCACTCAAATCTGCCCCTTGCAGTTGGCTACTGGCCAGATTGGTGTAGGCCAATTGTGCATACATCAACTGTGCACCGGCCAGGTTGCTATTGGTAATCGCCTTGTGACGCAGATTGGCAAACGGTCCAATCAAAAAGCCCTGCACGAGCCGCCAATCAGCCGGTAATACGATATCTGCGCCGACAATCCCGCCCGAGATGACGCCACGCATTGATGTGTTTAGCAGATATGCCCGATTGAGATTTGTATTCGAAAAATCGACGCCATCGAGCACACTATACGCAAAATTGACGTGTGCAAGATTCGAGGTCGAGAAGTTGATATTGCTGAAGTTGCTCATACTCATGTCAGCATAGCGAAAATCAATGCCACTGAAGTCCCAACCGACCGTGGAATAATCAACACTGCTCAGATCACTGTAGCGGAGGTCGCACATCGAGGTATTTTCGGGGACTTGCAACCTACAACGTTTCTTATTGTCACCGCCATCACCACCATCACCGCCATCGCCGCCGCCACCGCTGGTGAACGTGACAGGTTGTAATGCAGCCATTGAGCCGGCGAATCCACCGCGGTCGACGGTGTCGTTCTGGCCTAATTGGCCGTGATCATTGTAGCCCCAGCATTTCAACCGGTCGTTGTCGAGGATTGCGCAGGTACTGTCTAAACCTGCATCGACTGTTTTGGCGGTGCGGCCGGCGCCCAGATTCACTGCGTCCAATGCTGCCATATCACCGGGGTTACCGCCGCGGCCAACGGTATCGTCTTGACCAAGTCCACCTCCGTCGTTTCCGCCCCAACATTTGAGGCTTTTGTTGTCGAGCACCACGCAGGTATGCTGAGAAAGGCTCAGCGCAACGGCAGTACGCCCTGCCCCGAGATTGACGGGAGAAAGGGATGCCATGTCGCCAGGATTGCCGCCTCTATCGACCAGGTCATCATACCCGAGTTCTCCGCTGTCATTAACCCCCCAACACTTCAGTTGTTTGGTGTCGAGAATTGCGCAGGTCGAAAGACCATCGGTATCGACCGCGCGTGCAGTGCGACCTGCGCCGAGGTTGATGGTATTCAACGCTGCCATATCACCCGCGTTACCCCCTCGATCGATGCTGTCATCGGTCCCGAGTTGTCCATACGCGTTGTAGCCCCAGCACTTGATCTTGCTATTATCGAGGAGAACGCAGGTTGCTGATAACCCGGTACTCACCGAGACTGCGGTCCGGCCTGCACCGAGGTCCACATACCCCAAGGATGCCATATCACCAGGATTACCGCCACGGTCTGTCGTGTCGTCATAGCCGAGTTGCCCATTGGAATTACTCCCCCAGCACTTGAGCTTGCTGTTATCGAGTATTGCACAGGCATGGCTTTGTCCTATAGAAACAGCCTTGGCGGTGCGGCCTGCACCCAAGAAGACCGTCCCGAGCGCAGCCATGTCTCCTGCGTTCCCGCCGCGGTCTGTCGTGTCGTCATAGCCGAGCTGACCAAACGTATTTCGCCCCCAGCATTTGAGCTTGCCATTATCGAGCACGGCACAGGTAACGTCAGCACCAGTGCTGACCATTTTGACGGTCCTACCCGTGCCGAGATTGACTGCTGCGAGTGCCGGCATATCGCCGGCATTGCCGCCGCGATTCACGGTGTCATCATAGCCGAGCTGTCCATACGAATTAGTTCCCCAGCATTTCAAACTCCCATCGGTCATAACTGCACACGTCGACGCGGCCGTAGAGGTCGAAACAGCAACGACAGTGTCGGTTGCTGCATATGCGGTTTTTGGTAGATCATATGCAAAAAACGATAGCAAACACAACAAAAGAACGCCGAATCGTACCAACCGAATGTGTGTCATATTTCACTTCCTTTGGTTAAATCTACAATATAATACTTGATTTTTGCTGTATTTGATAGTATATGGACAAATTTTCATGTATTCTTCGCATACCTGTAACTCGTTTGTTGAGAAAATATTTACAATGAAACAGAATATGTGCGCTATTCATATACCATTCTGTTCGAAACACCTACATTCAACCTCGTATTATGGTGCGTGTCCATACTCACCCACACCTCACCCTGATTCGCTACGATAGAACGAAAGAAAAGGAACAACGTATGCGTTATTGGATTATTGGGGCATGTGTCATCATCGGTTTGGCACTCATCAACAGTCGTTTTCCGGGGCTCGCACGGTATATCCGCACCCAGTATTTCGTCATCAACATCGGCGCAGCGCAGGAGTGGACCATGATTGATTTTGCAGACAACAAAACCGTGGCCTCCTGGTACAGCGTCAATGACGGTGTCATGGGCGGCGTCAGCGAGAGTGCGATGACTGCAACCGGCAGTGGGACTGCCATCTTTAGCGGGGTAGTGCGTTTCGAAAACAACGGCGGCTTTGCGACGGTCCAGACCGACTTCAATCCCGCCCGCTCTATGGCACTCTACGACGGGCTCAAGCTCCAGGTGCGTGGCGACGGCAAGAAGTACGGCGTCTACCTGCGCAACGACACCCGCCGGGTGCTCTATCAGGCGACCTTCGTCACCGAAAAAGACACCTGGCAAGAAGTTCGTCTGCCGTGGAGCGCGTTCGTGCCCACCAGCTTCGGCCGGCAAGTGTCGGCCCAGGCACTCGATCCGAGCGCCATCCGCGCGATGAGCCTGCTGATCGAATTCAAACAACAAGGGCCGTTCGCGCTCGAGGTCAAACATATCGGCGCATTTGAGGAATAGACGAAACCCAGAGACCCACGGCGTTAATCCATAGACCCACGGCATGCCGTGGGTCTATGGACAATCCAACGGTACAATGACCGCGAACACACCAATCAAAAGAAACCACCATGCCACAGACACCACTGCATTACCACCTGATGCACCCCGGCGGCCCGAGCCTGCCCGGTGATCCCAATGCCGCGTTTTTTCTGGATGGTGTCTATCACCTGCACTACATTCTGGCGCACCCGTGGCGCGGGCAGGAATCGTTTTCGTTTGTGCATGTCACCAGCCCCGACATGCTGCATTGGACCTGGCAGCCGACCACGCTACAGCCCGCCTTCACGGGGCACGGCATGTTCAGCGGCACGGGCTTCGTGACGCACGACGGCCAACCCGCCATCATCTACCATGGCCAAGCGTCGGGGCGCAATCAGATTGTGCTGGCAACCGACCGTCAATTGACTGGCTGGCAGCCACCCTACCCGGTCGATGTGCGCAATCGCGACGGCAGCGTGGCCGACATGAATCACTGGGACCCGGATTGTTTCGTGATTGACGGGACCTATTACGCCATTTCTGGTGGCGAAAACCCACCACTGTTCAAATCTACCGATCTGCGCACCTGGACATTGGTAGGCGACTTCTTGGCCCACGATCTGCCCGATGTGGCCTACGGCGAAGACATCTCGTGCCCGAATTTCTTCCCTATTGGCGACAAGTGGATGCTGCTGTGCATTAGCCACCACATCGGCTTCCGCTATTACATCGGCGATTGGGATGCGGCCAAAAAGCAATTTGTGCCGCAACAGCACGGTCGCCTGAACGCCCGCCGCGACGAGCAGAGCCTGTTTGGGATGGCACAATGGCGCGTCGATTTTTTTGCACCCGAAAGCGTGCTGACACCCGACGGCCGGCGCGTCATGTGGGCCTGGCTGGCCACCCTCGGCCGCACTGATGACACCATGGACAAACGCACCATCCAATCCCTGCCGCGTGAACTGACACTGGCGGCCGACGGCACGCTCCGGATCGCACCGTTGCGCGAGTTACAAACGCTACGCCACAGCCCCATCCTGCTGCACGACGTCGATCTGGGGGCACCGCAGACGAATCTGGCACGCAACCCGGTCGGTGTGCAGCGGCTCGTCGATTACGCACACGAAGCGGTCGAAATTCGCATTTGTATGACGCGCCAGCAGGCGCTGCGCAAGCTATTCGGTTTTGTACTGTGTGCAGACGATGCGGGACATGGGTTGCCGCTCGTCTTCCGGCCCGAGACCGGCACGATCCGGCTGGGCAGCGCTGAAGCGCCCTTCGCCGTGGCACAACTCAATGCGGACGAAGATGTCGAGATTCGGATTTTTATCGATGCGTTTGTGGTGGAAATTTTCGTCAACAATCGCCAAAGCATGGTCGCCGAGTGCGCCACATATGTCGGTCATACCGCACTCTACGGTATCACCATCGGCGCGCCGACCACTCTCACATCCCTCGAGGTCTGGCAGATGACGCCGACGACACAGGGCTTCGATGCCGCGCGACATGATCACGTTTGGAAACCGCTGGAGGATTGAGGGGGTTTGAACAAAAGATTGCGTAGGGTTTATTGCAATAAACCCTACGCAAAAAACAAGCTCACGACATCGGCGTGACGCTGCAACGTTCATCCAGTCGATTCACAGCGGTAAACCAAACGGTCGAAAAGCAAGTTCTGCAAAGGTCAACCGTGTGCCAACTGTTACCACGGCATCGGAACCAACACAGGCGTGTTGCTTTGCGATGTGGTGCCATTGCCGAGTTGCCCGTCCGCGTTGTCTCCCCAACAGTAGATGGTACCCGTGCTTGTCCGCATACATGTGTGCGTACTACCAAGACTCAGAGACGGAGACGACACGCCTACTGACATACTGACCATCACCGGCGAGGTGCGATCCACGGTGTCGCCTGTGCCCAGTTGCCCATACGCGTTGTATCCCCAACAATAGATTGTATCCACGATCGTGCTGGCACAGGTGTGGAAAACACCAGCAGTTATCGAAGCAAACGTCTCACCACCCGGAATAATCAAGCGCTTGGGTATAGAGCTATGTGTCGTCGTACCGTCCCCGAGTTGCCCGTAAATGTTATTCCCCCAGCAGTAGATTGCAGCGCCAGTCGTGCGAGCACAGGCACTTATCTCACCGACACTGATGGAATCAATTGGCACCCTAGCTGACAAGCCGACCGCCGATGGTGTGGTGCTCATCGAGGTGGTTCCATTACCCAATTGTCCGTATTCGTTCCGTCCCCAACAATAGATAGTTCCTACAGTTGTCAATGCACACGTGTAGTTCCCACCAGCATCTATCGATGCAAACAACACGTCCCCCGGCATACTCACCGGCGTTGGGATGCGACTATCTATGGCGTTGCCGATGCCCAGTTGCCCGTAGTAGTTAAAACCCCAACAATAGATAGTTCCGGTAGTTGTCACTGCACAGGTGTGGTTAGCACCGATGCTCATTGACACAAACGTCACGCCTGCTGCCACAGCTGTTGGTACGTTACTTTGCACGGTGGTGCCGGTGCCCAGTTGCCCGTAAATGTTATCACCCCAGCAATAGACAGTACCAACACTCGTCAATGCACAGGTGTGAAATTGATTCGCATGAATCGATACAAACGTCACATCAGCGGGCATGCTGACCATCACCGGCGAGGTGCGATCCACGGTGTCGCCGGTGCCCAACTGGCCGTACCCATTCCAACCCCAGCAATATGCAACACCCGCACTTGTCAACCCGCACGTGTGGTATGCATCGCCATTCAAAGAGGTAGAGCGTATCGATGTACGCGTCGCAGTAGCAGTTGGTGTAGCAGTTGGTGTAGCAGTTGGTGTAGCAGTTGGTGTAGCAGTTGGTGAAGTTGTCGGCGTCGGTGTGGAGGTTCTCGTGGCTGTAAGGGTCTTTGTGCGAGTACTCGTGCGCGTTGGTGTACTCGTGCGGCCACTCAACGCCGTACGTGTGCGTGCCACAATTGCCGTTTTCGTTCGCACTGCCACCGTCGTGCGCGTCCGTGCCACAATTGCCGTTTTCGTTCGCACTGCCGCCGTCGTACGCGTTCGTGCCACAATTGCCGTTTTTGTGCGCCCAGCCGCCGTCGTGCGCGTCCGTGCCGCGATTGCCGTTTTTTGGCCACTGGTCAATGCCTGCGTGGATTTATGCGTGGTCGATTGTGCTGACGAATACCGTGGCATCACCAGTGCCAACCCTCCAATCAGAACAACCATGATGACCAGCAGCCAATGCCCAATTCGAGTGGTAAATCGCATCTCGGTGCCTCGTTTTAATTCGTCGTTTTTTGCCAGATGCGGTCATCATAACATGTAGGTTTCAAATAAATGATTGAGCGAGGTTTATTGCAATAAACCCCGCTCGAAGAATTTTTTTACATCCCTTTTTGCGGTTCGCCCATGCCCATGGCACCCATCGCCGGTCCACCCATGCCCATGCCGCCCATGGCGCTCTGTGGCTTGGGGGTCGACAAGCTCCATTCGACGTTGGAACCCGCCACCGCGGTTGGATCGGCACCGCGCAGCATCATGCCCTGGCCGCGTGAGAGGTGGGTAATCACGGTCGGCTGGTCTACGGGGTCGCGCATCTGGATGAGCATGGTGGTGCGCGCTTCGCTACTGGTGTTGACGCCCGAGCCGTGGATGGTCAGATAGC
>JBFYTT010000097.1:0-7523 GCA_041300425.1 Roseiflexaceae bacterium | reverse complement strand
GTACAGCGATGCATCGCTGTACCCAGTACTCAGACGTTTTTCTTCGCCCGCATATCGTCGATAGCACGTTGGATGCGGTGTTCGTCGCCGGCGGTCTCGAGCGGGTCTTTGCGCAAACGGTGCCGCAGCGCTAACACCGCCACGCGGAGGACATCGTCTGCACCGGCGCTAGTACGCTTTTCGTAGGCGGCCAATGCACCTGCAGCCCGGGTCAGAGTCAACTCACCACGATGGCCGTCAATGGCGAGGAGCGCGCAGAGTTCTGCTGCTGCATAGAGACATTCATCCAAGATGTCGACGCTGGGGAGGAGCTTCTGGGCAGTCTTGATTTTTTTGCCCAGTTTGACCTGTTCTTTTTCCCAGGTCTCGCAAAACGCCACCGGGTCGAGGTCATAGGCACGGCGGCGGCGCACAATTTCGACTCGTTCGGGGATGTCGGTAATCGTTGTAATGCGCGCATGCAGGCCAAAGCGATCGAGCAACTGCGGCCGTAGATCGCCTTCTTCGGGATTCCCGGAACCAACCAACACAAACCGCGCCGGATGGCGCACGCTGATGCCTTCACGTTCGACAACGTTGACGCCCGACGTGGCGACGTCGAGCAACAGGTCGACGAGGTGATCCTCGAGCAGATTGACTTCGTCGATGTACAAGAACCCGCGATTTGCCCGCGCCAGCAACCCGGGCGCAAATGCCTGCACACCATCGACCAACGCACGCTCGATGTCCAATGCACCGACGACCCGGTCCTCGGTGGCACCGAGCGGCAAGTCGACGACAGGGACCGGCTGCTGCTGGGCGGCATGCTTGTGACCATCATTGCAGAAGGCACACATCGGTGATGGGTTAGTGGGATTGCAGTTATACGGGCAGCCGACAACGGTCGACACCTGCGGCAACATGTCGGCCAATGCACGGACCGCAGTACTTTTGGCAGTACCACGGTGTCCCATAATCATGACGCCACCGATCGTGGGATCAATGACACACAGGGTCAATGCACGTTTGAGTTCTGTTTGACCAACAATGGCCGAAAAGGGGAATACCTGTTGCGCCTTTGGCTTCGGAGCTTCCTGCGCCATTCTCTGGGATACCTTTCCGTCCGAGGCTACGACGCTTCGGCAATCTGATGGTGGATGCGGTACGAGTTTATCACGAAGCGACGTTCATACGGCACGACCGTGTCGAACGCAGGCCACTCTGCGCGTGCCCATGTTTCGACAACCGCAAGGGTTGCGTCGAGCAGTGTCGGTTCTATGGCCCATGTTTCGGGATCGGTGCGACTCTGCATTTGTGCGAGCATCTGCGCTGGCGATGCGTACGCCTGCCAACGCGCGCCTACATCCTCTGGCAACGACTCGGCACCCATGCGCGCCAAAAACTGCTGTTTGGCCGCTCCTGCGCCGGGCGGGCGAATCCCTGGCGACAATGCCATAATCACCTCGCGCATTTTGTTGCGCATGCGCATGGCCGGCGACGCAGGGTCGTTCCAGTCACGTCCTTCGATGAACAAGCCGCCTTCACGCAGGACACGCACTGACTCACGCAATACCTCACGCCAATCACTGGCATGGTGCAATACATGGACTGCCAATGTCGCGTCGAAGCTAGCAGTGGCAAACGGCATTGCCATCATGTCGGCGATGAGGAGTTGGTCGAGGCCACGTTGGGCTGCCCCATGCAGCATCCCCTGTGACACATCGAACCCGACCACCGTGCACCCGTTTGCAACGACCGGGGCGGCTATCCGCCCCGTGCCGATACCGATCTCGAGGATGCGCCCGCCAATGCCAACCTGCTGCGCCACAGCGTGGCCGATATCCGCGCTGACTGCTGCGCTATGTACATGGATGTCGTCGTAATTGGCAGCGACTTTTTGAAAATCGAACTTGTTCATCCGTGCGCCTATCAACTACGCGGTAGCGCCGTTTTCCATTGCCAACGAAAGGTCTTTGACGCTCAGTGCGCGGAACTCCGGGATACTCACATGGCGGAGCATCGCCGCCCCCATCACCATCAGCACAACCTCGAGCCCGAAGATTGCCGAGTACCCCATCGCTGGTGAAAGCAAGCCAGTCTCGATGAGGCCAGATTTGAGAGACCCGCTCAGGATCGAAGAAAGGCCCATGCCGAATGCCTGCGCCATCCCCCACATGCCCATGTACAATCCCGTCGAACCTTCGACCGTCATGTCCATCATTAATGAAAGCGCGCCGACATTATAGAAGCCGGTAAACAACCCCATGGTCAACAATGCGGGCATCAGCAGTTCCTTCGTCCCCGTGAAGGCAGCAATGGTCAAGAGCCCTAATCCGAAGGCTGTCCCAAGTCCACCGACAATCCCGATGGTTTTCTTTTTGATGGATGTCGTGCTACTCAAGATACCCATCAGGATCATCCCGACCAGCACACCACCACCCCACATGGTATTGAACGACGATGTCTCTCTGATGCTCATCCCAAAGACTTCACCACCGAACACCTCGAGGATGGCATCTTGGAGGAAAATACCGACAATCGAGAAGATGACAAAGAAGAAGAACGCACGGACCTGCGCATTTTTCTGAATAAGCGTGTACGCAACGCCGAGTGCCTTGACCGGCGATACGCCCGCAGTCATCGAATTCGCAGCCATTTCACGCAGGGTCTCATTGGAGCGACGTTGTTCCATCCCCAATATCGGCAAGAAAGCGAAAAAGACAACGAACGGAGTGAATGCGTAGATGCGCTCCATTTCGGCGAACACAAACGTTTCGCTGATGTTTGCCTTGATCACGATTGCGGCTGCGATTGCGCTGATGATGGTAAATGTCCAGACAACGGCGACGACTGCACCGCGTTTTTCGGAGTTGGTCACTTCGGCAATCAATGCATGGTGCGTGTCGCCGGTGGTGGCAATGCCTACCCCGAAGATAAACAACAGCGCAAAGCCAAACACGTAGCCGAGTGTGCTGCCTTCGCTCATCATCTTTGCCGCACCCGGCAAAAAGACAAACACGAGGCTCGACACCATGCTACCAATAAAGAAATAGGGAGTACGGCGATACCCAAATATCGGATAGCGGTCGGTCAATCGGCCCATGATGACCTGGAAGGGAGAAAGAAAGTGGTGCATACCGATCATGATGGTGATAACGAAGGCTGCGATGCCTAGCTCGTGAATCGAAATCCGGTTGAAGTTGCTTGTCAACAATGCAAACATCCAACCTGCACCAATTTTGGGAATTGCCAGTCGCAGGGTATTGAGAACTCCACGACCCACGCGTAGTGCAGCTGCCATAGCTTGTCCACCTTTCAGCCATTCGTCTTCACAACAAATCTGTAGTATCGACTCGTACGCAGAGTATAGCACCCGGGTTTTCATGAACTGCACATGTATTTCATACAAGGATTGGATTATTTGTACACAATAGCTCCACAAAAAAGCATACGCACAAAATGTGCGTATGCTAGTGCATTAATGCTTTGCAAAGCCATAACAGATGTAGTGCAAAGCTTAGATCATGCGAATAGATGTCTGCTCTTTCGACAAAAACTCCACACCGTGTTCGGTTACCAACACATCTTCTTCGAGGCCCACATATCCAGCCGACGTGATGATTCCGAGTTCGAGGGTGTAGATATTGCCCACTTCGACCTTCATATCAGGAGTCGAACCATAGCGTTCCCAGCGTGGTCCGAGCAGCGGACCACCGTCGTGACATGCTTTGCCGAGGCCATGACCAAAAGCATGCATATATTCGTCGTATCCTGCGTCGACGATGACATCACGGGCAACGGCATCGACTTCATATCCTTTTGTCCCTGGTCGGAGTGCTTTGGCGCCTTCACGGATAGCGAGCCGGACCGTATCAAATGCACGCTGGAGTTCTGCCGGCATCTCGGTTTCGCCCGGTTTGCGTACATACCACAACCGCTGAATGTCTGAACAGTACCCGTCCTGTTGAACGCCGAGGTCGATGTGCACAATATGCCCGGGTTCGATTTTGATGTGCGCACTCGGTACACCGTGGCCAACTGCCGAATTGGGTCCGCTGTTGACAATTGGGCAGCCATCCCATGCCCAAGCGGCTGGCAATCCCCGGCGCTGAAACTCGCCATGGATGAAATCGCCGATGTCTTTTTCGCTCCGGCCAACGCGTATCTCGCGGTCGACGAGGTCAACAATGTCTTCGGTCGTATTGATGGCCGCACGGATGCGGGCGACTTCGCCGGCGGTCTTGCGTGAGCGCAATGCACTCAAGAGCGGACCTGCACTGACCAAGCGCTCGACAAACGGCGTTCCACGCAACAGGTCCTGCAGCATCAGATGCATACCAACCGTCAGCCCATCCGACGTCTTGTCGTCCATGCTGTAGTTGAGCCCAATCTGGCGCGGATTGAGCGCGGTCAACTCAGCAACGAGTGCCTCACGGATGCCTGCGTCATATGACACAATCCGTGGGAAAACACCGTAGGCTTCGACACCTGGGGCATCGTAGCGGCCCACAATGGCAACCCGCTGGCCGTTGCGTGCATAGATAAACGCCGAAGGCCACGTCACATTGCTCCCAATCGCCAATTCGACACCGGGATCCGGCGAAACCACCGTCTCGCGGGCAAATGTCAACCAACAATCCAAATCAAACTCATGGAGCAACGCAGCTGCCTGGTCGGACTTCTCTTGATAGATGTTCATGGCGTGCCTTTCAAAACAAGAACGAATGACGTGAACCCATCAGGCCTGTGGTATTGGTTGGTGCATGGTGGCGAGAATGGTGCGCGCGATAGATACTGCATCTGTGCACGCATCAATGCGCCGCAGCAGACCCTGCTGTTCATAGTACGCAATGAGTGGTGCGGTCGTGCGGTGGTACACCGTGAGCCGATGGGCAATGATGTCGGGAGCGTCATCGGGCCGGACCGTCAACACACCATTGCGTTGCGCGCAGCGGGCCAACGCCTCGGTGTCATTGATGTGTACCGGGTATGTTTCGGTCGGGGTGACACACATACGACGTCCGCCGAGGCGTTCGCTCACGACGGCATCGGGGATATCGAGCAGAATGACAGCATCGATTTGGCGCTGATGAGCACCGAGAATACGCGGCAACACCGCTGCCTGTACCAAATTGCGTGGATACCCATCGAATACGATACCAGTATGTGCAGGAACACGGCTACACTGGGTCTCGAGCACGTGCTCGATCATCGCATCGGTGACAAAGTCACCTGCATCAATACGTTGTGCGATTTCGGTCCCGAGCTGCGAACCCGTTTGAATTTCTTCGCGAAGGATGACACCGGTCGAGATAAGCGCGATATCGACAAGCGCACCAAGCGCCTGTCCCACGGTGCTTTTACCCGCACCCGGCGGGCCAATCAGCACCAAATGCATTGGTGAGCGGGGCATAGTCCGTCCTTATGGTGTCGCAGTGGCGACGGTAACCGGTGTAGCAGTGGGGATGAGAGTCGGCTCAATGGTAGGCGTATCTTGGGGGCCAAAGGTAGGCGCAGGTAACGGCGTCCGATCGACCAGAGTCGGTATAATCAACGTCTGGCCGACTTGGATTAATTCTGGGCTTGAAATATCATTCACCACCATGATTTCTTCGACGGTGGTACTAAAGTCGTCTGCAATCACACTCAATGTGTCGCCGGATTTGACAATGTACATCCCACTCGGCGTGGAAGTAGGGATGATGCCTTCGGCATATGCAGTCACCGTCGCATTGATGTCGAGCGTCGCGGCTGGGGTGATATACAAGAGTGCCGCAGATGTCTCGCGCGGGGCAAGCATCTCGTTTGGTGTCGTACAACTCATCAACATGAGCACCGCCATGCACGTAAACCACACACGACCGGTGCGCACACGAATACAAGACATGCATCTACTCCAGGAAACAACAAAGTTTGGTTATTATAGCACAGCGCTTCCAGCGGCAGACGTGGGTATGAGCTCACGAAAAAGCGCATACGTCGGATGGCTCTTGAGGAGCTCGACCGGCCATTCACCAGCACGCACACTCTCAGCGAGCTGATTACCTTGCCGCGCCAATACATCGCGTCCCTGCAACACATCGCGACTCGACTGTTGGGCGATGATCTGCGCCACGGTGTATGACGGACCAAATCGCCCACGAAACAACGGGTATGGCAGGCGCACGGGAAGGCGATGATCATCGCAGATGCGCAACACTGCGGCGTTGCGCTCGCCCCGATAGCGACTATCTATAGTTTCACCATCAGCATACAACTCACGCAGATACGAAATGGGGTAGTTGCCCACACGGACCATCACATCGTTCATGCGATTGCGATGACGCAGATTGGGCATGCGCAAAAAGTCCCAGTACAGAAAGTCAGCTCCTGCGGCAGCGACCTGTTGAATGACTTGTGTCAATGCATAATCGGTATCATTGATATACGGTACAAGTGGCATCAATGCAACTCCGACGGGAATTCCTGCTTGTTTAAGAGCGGTGACCAACGCCAACCGTTTTGCAAATGATGCTACTTTGTCTTCGAATTTGTGCTGTATCACTGGATTATGCGACATAATCGACACAATTACCATGGCGAAGCGTGCCGCATGGATTTGCTGCAGCAGCTCGATGTCATCGAGGACAAAAGGGCTTTTTGTCATGATGACAACCGGGTGAGGACGATCGGCCAACACCGTGAGCACCGAGCGGGTCCGACGATACTGTTGCTCGGCTGGTTGGTATGCATCGCTGTCTGCGATGAGGCCTATGACATCGTCACGGTGCATCACAGAGACTTCGGCCGCTGCCTGTTGGGCAATATGCGGCATCATTCGTACGCTCTCGTTGAGTGGTCGCGCGAGCATCCCCCACCCCTCACAATACGCACAACCGAACTCACAGCCGTCGTAAATGGCAGCGTGATACCGTGACATGGTAGCGTCATCGATGGTCCGCAATGGGCTACCAAAGACAGAAGACCGATTCACATCGACGAGAAAAATAGGCATATCACACCTGTGTTCATCTATCCAACGCAGTCCGTGGGCTCATTTGCGTTTTTTGGGTTTGAGGTCGCGAAGGCTTTCTTGAAGCAGTAGTTCTTCATCACTCACTTCCAGCGGGAGGTTCATCTCGACTCGCCAATGTTCAATTTGCGTCGCAGATAACGGCACCTCTGGTTTTTCGTCGTGGTACTCGGTCTTGGTACTCGTTTGGCGTGCCATCTGTTGGACCAGTACTGCATTGGGCATTACCCGCATCCCGTACTGATGGGCCACATCAATGATGCGTCGATCTGCAGTGACCAATGCCCACTCTTTAGGCTTCGCCGTTTGCTTGATACGACGGATAATTTGGGTGTCTGCATCTTCGGGCGACCGTGCGAAGTGGCACGAAACACCATACCCGTTGAGCGACTGTTGATGCCCATATACCCCGCGATCAAAGACGACGATTACTTGACGTCCTTTTTTGGCGGTTGCTACCTTGCGGAGCTGCATCACCAACTTGAACTCATCATCGTGGTCACTGAGGTGTATGTCGGGCATGCTCCCGATG
>JBFYTT010000084.1:0-3058 GCA_041300425.1 Roseiflexaceae bacterium | reverse complement strand
ACTGATAACTGATAACTGATAACTATCAAAAACCTACTTTGATAATCGTTCTGCCAGATTTGTCTTGGAAGAAGCCGACGCCATCCTGTATCAACCCGACATAGAACCCCATCTTGTTTTCTTGTTGGAGGATCTTGATGCGCGCAACGACCTCACAGCGCTCGCCAGGCAAGAACTCGTCCTCGACGTAGGGGATTTTCCACTGATCCGGCGTGCGTGGCGTCATTGCCCAGCGGTACGGGTAACGTTTGGCGGCCCCGCCGGAATTTGCATCCCAGTCGACTCCAATGCGCCAAAATCCACCGGATTTGGCCGTGTATTTGCCGTCTGCAATCGACGAAAAGACATCGTTGGTGGTGTATTCATACCCCGATGCCGGACCATAGGTACGGATGGGTACGGTCCCCGTGTTTTCGATGCGAATGGTCACGGTAAGTACATCGCCCAGCAAGAGTGCCTGCGGCGCCATGTAGCTATACGTAATCGTGGCTTCGGGTTGGCCACTATCGGCAATCGTGATGGTATCGCTGGTCGTCACGATGTTGCCGTAGCGATCCAACGCACGGATGGTGTAGGTATACTCGCCATTGGGGAGAATTTGGCCGTCGGTCGTTTTGCCGTTCCAAACCTGTCGATGTACTTGCGGACCAGATTCTTCGCCCGTGATGAACGGGAGCGTGCGCCCGTCTGGGGTCATGATGCTGATGTCGACCGTCGCAGTCACGGGGAGCTGGTAGGTAATCTCGCTGACGTCATCACGACCATCGGCATTGGGTGATATGGTGGTGGGGAACGCGACCAAATTCTCTATCATCGGTGGTGGCGTGTCGGCACTATTGATGGTCAACGCCACTTGTCCGGTCGCACGCTCACCCGTTGCAGTTGTGGCGGTGACGACTGCCTGATAGGTGCCGCTGGGCAATGCGCGTTGCTGGAGGACCGGATCGCCCGTGGGAGCGGTACCGTCGATGCGGAGCTGATACGCGTCTGATGATGCCTTCCGTACGACATTGTCTCGCAACAGATAGCGCACCCCGTTGGCGTCGACCAACTCAACACTCACTGATGCTGTTTTGCCGATGGTATAGCTCACATTGACCGATTCACCTGCCCCACTCGGGCTGAGTGACGGCGCAGAGATGGCAACGGTACTCAGCAAAGGCGTCGTGCTGCAACCGGCAAGCAAAAGCGCACCCAACACCATGCATATCTGTAGGGTCCAACGGATCATGATGCTTCTCCTTCGGCTTTCTCGGGGTAGCGCCGGTTGAACCAGCCGAGGGTTACCATCCCCAATGCAACCCCGAACCACAAGGTCCCAAATCGAATAACCAATGTCGCAGCAGTAGCGGCCGCTTGGCTCATTGGGATCATCCATACCAACAATCCCGTTGAGGATGCCTCAGAGACACCGAGGCCACCCGGGATCAGCGACACCAAGCCAAACAGCGTCGATGCCGCAAAAATAAACGTCGATTGTTGCAAAATCAGCCATGATGGCGCAATACCCAAGCCCTGCAACACGTAGACGAGTGCAATGCACTCAAAAAACCACGAAATGATGCTCAACAGAGTACTCGACACCAACAGACGCCACTCGAGGAGCGCCTTGCTCGACTGATAGGCATTGCGGAGCGGTGCTGCAAAGCGCGTCTTGTCAATTGATGTCAACAGGCGCGATACCAATGCCTCGGACTGCAATGCGACAATCCCCACCACGGTCGCGCCGACCAACAGATAAAACAATGGTGCAGCCGGTGGATATAGGGTCAATCCCACTGCCATCAACAGCAACATAGCGATGCCATCGGTCATGCGTTCGGCAAATACGATGGGTGCCGAAGTCGAAACGGCAGTGCCGTTGATGCGACGCAACAAGTAGGATTTGAGCACTTCACCGACTTTACCCGGTGTAACAGCCATCACCATGCCCGCACAAAAGAGTAACCCGCTGTCGAAGCGACTGACCCCCGTACCGGCACCGATATGTCGCAAATAAATGTCCCACTTGAGCCAACGCAACAGATAATTGAGTGCCGTACATGCCAACACCGCAGGGATGCTCTGCCATGCAAAGCCACTCAAACTAGCGCCGACCTGACCGATATCACTGGCCAGCCCGAGGACTGCGACGACTGCTACCCCAATCAAGACCGACGTCATGATGCGCCGGCGTAGTGTCTGTACCACGGATGCTCCTCTCGCCCACATACACTCATTATAGATGAAGTGGTATTGGTATAATGCCCATACTGTTCGTTAGGAGTAGCCCTGCATGACGTATGCACACATCGAAGACCTCCAAGAGGCACTAGCCCAGCGCAATTATATCGCCGACCGTTCGTTGACGACTGCGCTCTTCTTGGCGATGAAGCTTAATAAGCCGCTCTTACTCGAGGGCGAAGCCGGCGTCGGCAAAACCGAAGTAGCCAAAACACTGGCAGCCATGTTGGGTACCGAGCTGATACGATTGCAATGCTACGAAGGCCTCGATGCGTCGACGGCTATCTACGAATGGAATTACCCGCGCCAACTGCTCCACATCCGCATGGCTGAGGCGACCCAACAGGCCACTGCGACCGATATCTTCTCGCGCGAGTTCCTGATCCAACGTCCGCTCCTCCACGCCATCGACGGCGGCCATAGCCAGGCGCCGGTGTTGCTCATCGACGAACTCGACCGTGCCGACGAAGAATTCGAAGCTTTTTTGCTCGAACTGCTGTCTGATTGGCAAATCACCATCCCCGAGCTCGGCACCATCAAGGCGCTGCACCCGCCCATCGTCATCATTACCAGCAACCGTACCCGTGAAGTGCACGACGCGCTGAAGCGGCGCTGTTTGTTCCATTGGGTCGACTACCCGATCCTCGATAAAGAACTCAAAATCTTGCACGCCCGCGTCCCCGGCGTCAACGCCATCCTGGGCCGGCAGATTGTGTTGTTTGTGCAAGAACTGCGTCGGCTCGATTTGTTCAAAGTCCCCGGCGTCGCCGAGACCATCGACTGGGCCAACGCCCTGGCTGCGTTGCAGACCACCGCACTGACCTTTGAATCGGTC
>JBFYTT010000052.1:0-6882 GCA_041300425.1 Roseiflexaceae bacterium | reverse complement strand
GCCGGGGGTGCTCGTGCTGACGTGATTCTGTTGCTCACAGCACTCGCGACCGGTGGCAACGATGCGCGCATCGCACGATTTATAGAGGCTGACGACCAGTGCTAATAGATGCCCACGAAATCTACACCATACGACTCGATCAGTTCGAGGGCCCGCTCGATTTGTTGTTGCACCTCATCGAACGTGCCGAATTGGATATCACCACGATTGCACTTGCCCATGTCGCTGATCAATATCTGCGCTACGTACGGGCGATGACGGATCGCAATGCAGGTCAGATGTCGTCGTTTGTGTTTGTCGCGTCGCGGTTGTTGGTGATGAAGTCTCGGGCGATTCTGCCGCAAGTTCCGACGAGTGCGAGTGAACCCGACGAAAGCATTGATCTTGTTCGTCAATTGCGTGAATATCAGCAATTCAAAGAAGCTGCGGCTTTTCTGCGCGTGCGTGACCAAATGGGCCTGCAGCACTTCGCCAAAGCCCCATCGTTGCCGAACACATCCGTCGCCAGCATGCCACTGCGGATGACATTGGACGATTTGTTGGGGGTATGGCAGATGCGCATGAAGCTGGTCGATGCGCCTGCGCCGACGATACCGCTCCCGGCAGCCAAGATATTGACGGTGGGCGACGTGGTGACGTCGATTCGTGAGCGGTTTTTGCGGATGCCGAGATTTGATTTCCTTGCGTTGCTCCCGCGTACGCAGACGACGCGTGTCGATGTGGTGGTGTCGCTCTGGGCAGTACTCGAAATGATCAAACGACGCGTCATCGTGGCGCATCAAGATGAGATCTTTGGGCCGATTATCATCGAACAAGCAGCCGAAATCCCGACCTCGCTCCAAATCGAAGAATAGATGGCCTCTTGGTTTTGCAATCATGCGAAAACAGGCCCGTGGCGGACGCCACGGGCCTGCCCACGACCAGCGTCTCTGGCTCAGAGTGTACTTCTGCGTGGCGCAGCGCCGGTGCGCGTGTAGTCTGCCATGATGACGCCGGTGCTGGTCGCCTCACATCGTGTCAACGAAAACTCGGCAGGGATTGTACCGTTTGTAAAGAGACGCTTGCCGGTCCCGAGGGTGATGGGATGAATCTTGAGCCACAACGCGTCGATTAAATCAGCCGCCAGGAGCGTCTGGACCAGCATGGCGCTGCCGTAGACGTGCAGATCATGCCCTGTGGTCTGTTTGATGGCAGCGACTTTGGCGGCCACATCACCCGACAAGATGACATTGGGCTGCCAGTGTGCCTGTGTCATCGTGTTTGAGGCGACATACTTGGTGGCACTGTTGACCCCAGGCCAAAACGAATGATTGGGCCAGTAGGGCGCCCAAATGTCGTACGTGGTGCGCCCGATGAGCAAATCAAACGGCAATCCCATTTGTGCGCGGACGACGGCGGATTGGGCTTCGTCGGAGTACGGTCCAATCCAACCGCCGTGGGTGAAGCCATTGCTGGTGTCTTCGTTGGGGCCGCCAGGGCCTTGGATGACGCCATCCATGGTGATGAATTCGATGGCGATGAGCTTTCGCATATCCCTCAGAGAGTTATGTATACGGAATTACAGAATGATTCGAACGGCACCGTTTGAACACAGACCTCACACAAACATCCATGCGAGGAGGGCGCCGGCAAATGAACTCAAGAAATTGACGAGGTCGTTATTGAGCCAGCGCCAGCCGCGGATGAGAGGGAGTGGTGATCCGTCTGCGGCAAACGGTCGTTCGGTGGGGCCGTCACTCCCTTGGTAGAGCCGTTGCACGGTAGCTCCCAGCAGACTATCGACCGTACACCCAAACAGACCCGCTGCAGTGATAAGGAGGATAAGCGGCGCTGCGAACGACCCATCGACCAGCGTAAAGACGACCGCGACCGAGGCAGCTGCGGCAGCTGCGGCAATGGTACCGTAGCCGCTGACAGCGCCTGAAGTGCCTTTGGCTGCAGGTTTGAGTGTGGTGATGAGCCGTGGTGTGCCGCCAAACAACACCCCGAGTTCGGTCGCCCAGGTGTCGGCAGCGACGGTGGCCATGGTCGCCGCGAATAGGATGTTGATGGTTAGCAGGTGCTCGGGCCAGATTGGGATGGCACAGCAGATGAGCGCAGCGAGACCGCCATTGGCGAGCGCTTGCCAGATGTCGCGCCGCGAGCCCTTTTCGAACATGGTCTGCTCGAGCGTGGCTTTTTGTCGCTTTTTGAGGCGCGACCAGAGGGTCGAGCTGACAAAGAAAAAGACAAGCGTGACCCCGTGAGGCCACCCACCCAATCCAAACGTGGCGGTACCCGTGAGGATTGCACCGAGCCAGCCGCTCGCCGTGAGCGAGCCGCGTTTGTAGGCGAGTGCGCCAATGGCGGTGCTGATTACTAATCCCATCACGATGCGCAGCGGATCCATGACGACTGTCTTTCTGTGCAGGTGGCTACGGTTGATCACCGGTCTGAATGGGCCGGTGTTGGGTACTCGCCCAGTCGCTCCATGAGCCTTCGTACAGGCGGGCATGACGACCAATCAGATGCAGGGCAAAGATGTCATGGGTAGCGGTAACGCCAGATCCGCAATAGCAAATGATGTGATTGGCGGCGGGTATGCCGGCAGCGACATAGCGTTCACGTAATTCGGCGAGCGATTTGAAGGTACCCGCTGGGGTCAAGTTACCGGCAAACGGCAGCGAAATGGCACCGGGGATGTGGCCGGCGCGCGGACCAAAGGGCTCGACCTCGCCGGTGTAGCGTTCGTGGGCGCGGGCATCAATGAGGGCAACGTCTGCTTCGGATTTGACGTTTTGGACGGTGTCGGCGTCGACGACATGGCTCGCATCGGGACTGCCGACAAACGTACGTGGTGCACGCCGTTCGATCCCGCTGCTGGTAGCGCCCGCGGCTGCCTGCCAGGCTTGCCACCCACCGTCGAGGATGGATACGCCGGTGTGGCCGTAGTAACGCAACATCCACCACAAGCGGGTGGCAATCGATCCGCCGGCGCTGTCGTACACGACCACGTGAACCGAAGCGTCAATCCCTGCGGCGCTCATCGTACCAATGACCTGGTCGGGGCGTGGCAGTGGGTGCCGGCCGGGACCATCGAACGGTGGGGCGGACAAATCAGTCTCGATTGAGAGGTGAATCGCGCCGGCGATATGCGATTCGGCGTATTCGGTCGCGCCGAGCGGGGGATTCATCAGATACCAACGGGTATCAACCACGAGGATGTTGGGATCCTGCAGATGTTCGGCCAACCATGCAACATCGACGAGGCTAGGAATGCTGGGCATGTGTGTATTCCTTTTTTGATAGATTACTGCGATATCACTGATTCAAGCAGGGTACGGGTCTGCACTGCTGTTGTGTGCCACGAAAACCGTTGGGCGTGGACGGGGCCGGCTGCTGCCATGGTCGCACGAGCGGCGTCATCCAGCCACAGGGCTTCGATTGCATCTGCCCATGCGCCGGCATCGTCGACGGGGAGGTAGTGTGCAGCGGAACCACCGACTTCGGGGAGGCTCGAGGTGTCGCTGGCCAGTGCCGGCGCGCCACAGGCGAGGGCTTCGAGCAGCGGCAAGCCAAAGCCTTCGTAGCGTGATGGATTGGCATAGATTCGGCAGTGTGTGTAGAGCCAATGCAGGTCGGCTTCGGCGACGGCGCCGGTCACGGTGACTGCGTCTTGGAGACGCAGATCGGTTATTTTGGCGATGATGGGCGCGTCACGCCAACCGCGTGCCCCTGCTGCGACGAGTTGGTAGTTGCGATCGGGGTGGCGGTCACGGCAGATACGGAGAGCGTCGAGCAGCATGGGTAGATTTTTGCGGGGCTCGATGGTACTCACAAACAACAAAAACGAACCTGCCTGGAGGGGCGTGCCATTGACCGTCCGCTGTGGCTCATGCTTGTTGGCTGGTCGGGCGAACGGCGCTGCTGCCTCGCTGATAACATGGATGCGGGCCGGATCGATATCGAGGAGTTGCACAATATCGCGTTTGGTCGACTGCGATACGGCAATGATTGCATCTGCACGGGCACTGCTGGCACGGATACGACCATAAAATGCCCGGGCTGCATCGTCGAGCAAATCGTCGTAGTGCATGAAGGCGAGATCGTGGATCGTCACCACCGCGGGGAACGTGCGTACGGTTGGTGCAATGAAATCAGGGAACAATACCACCGAGGGGCGACGCAAACCGATTTCGATAGGTAATGTAATCGCCTCAGCGCGATGGTGTGGTGGTGTATAGAGCGTCGCATAGCGTGCCCGTGGCGAATCCGCCAACATGCCATGCTGGCGGCGGCTCTGTAATACCAGCAACGGTGGGAACGATGCGTCGCCACACCACGCGTTGATGAGTTGCTGTGTGTAGTGTGGGATACCACCGCTACGGTATGCATTCAGCCGTGCATCAATGGCAATCGTCATGACGACACCTCGAGCATCAGACTATCGAATCCTGGTTGGATGTGTGTCGGCAGACGATCGATGAGTGTTGCATGCAGGATGTCGTGGGTGAGGTGTACATAAAACGCGCGGCGCGGGCCAATGCGTTCGACGTATGCTTGTGCTTGATCGAACGACAGGTGCATCGGGTGGGGGTCGTCACGCAAGGCATTGATGATGAGGGTGTCGATGCCAGCCAGGGCTCGGACGACCTCGGCATCGATGCTACTGGCATCGGTGATATAGGCGAGATTGCCGATGCGGTAGCCAAAAATATCGAGTGTACCGTGGGTGATGGGCAAGACGGTAATCGGTACACCCGCAAGGGTGAGTGTTTGCCACGGGGTGAGTTCGTGCATGGTCAGATTGGGTCGCGACGAACCGAAGTTGTTATTGTCGAATGCGTAATAGTAGCGTTTTTTGACGGCCTCGATGGTGCGGCGCCGGCCATACACCGGCATGGGTGTGTCCATCCGATAGTTCAGGGGGCGCAGATCGTCGATGCCACCGATGTGATCTTGGTGTTCGTGCGTCAAAAGGACGGCATGGAGCGATTTGGTGCCGGCGCGCAACAGTTGTTGGCGCATATCGGGGCCGGCGTCGATGAGAATGTTGCCGTCGGGTGTTTCGATGAGGGCAGCGGTGCGTAGGCGCTTGTCGCGGCTATCGGATGATGTGCACACGGGGCATGTGCAGCCGATCATGGGTATACCCGTGGATGTCCCGGTGCCCAAGAGGGTAACGCGCATGGCTTGCTCGCAACGAGTGAATCTCGTTGTAGTATAAAACATTCTGTCCGTCTACTGTGGCTGTGGGTGCGTCGAAGCACGCATTTGCGAGTATAATAGCCACATTCGCGCATGCATGTGATCAGGAGTGCGTTACTATGTCCACCATTCCCGTTCGTACACCAGAAGCCGCTCGCACCGATGGTTTGCGGCGTTTAGCAACGATCTTCCACGCCAGCGATATGGTCTGGTTGGTCGAGGCGTCCTATGATGCATATACGCAACTGTGGCACTTCGACATGCTCCGGCAGGGTGCGCAGGGGGGCTGGGTCATCCAGCGCTACAGCTACGATCGTCACAACGACATCCAACATTACCGTGGCGAACGCGCGGTGGCCAATGACCAGCTGCAGGCAATCCGTGCCAAAGCGGAACGCTACGACAGTGCGCGTTGGGCAGACGGCTCAGTGCCAGCCTAAGGCATGTGCACGCTGATACCTGGCCGGGGCGTCGTCGTACGCTCCGGCGCTTTTTTTCACAAAAAAAGGAAAAAACAATGACAGTACTCCCATGGTCTGCTCGTGACGTCTTTCGTCTTGAAGCGGTCGAACAGCCGGTGTGGAGCCCAGATGGCAGTGCACTCTGCTATGTGCGTGCGACACCAGACGAGTCCAAAAACAACACCAAGCGGGTGCTCTGGTTGCGCACCGCGGCAGGTGTACAGAAGCGCTTTAGCGCAGGTACGGCGGTCGATCGGACCCCACGCTGGAGCCCCGATGGCCGCCAGATAGGCTTTTTGTCCAATCGTGCTGGCGATGGGATGGCGTTGTATCTCATCGATCGCGATGGGGGCGAAGCGGAGCTGTTGGTCAGCATCCCAACAGGGATTAGTGACTTTGCCTGGAGTCCTGACGGTACGCAGATTGTCTGTGTGAGCGCGTTGTCTGCTGCCGACATCGCCGCCGAAGCAGCACCCAAGGCCGTTTCGTCGACTCCACTCGAGCGCGAACAGGCCGCCGCACGGACTGCGCAGGCTGCCAAGGAGCGTATCGATCCACGGGTTATCACCGAGTTGCCGTTCCGTACGGGGACCGACTACATCGATGGCAAGCGCGGCCACCTCTATGTCGTTACCGTGGCAGTAGGCGCTGCATCGTTGCGGCGCGTAACGACAGATAATCGTGACTATGGTGCGCCGAGCTGGAGCACCGATAGCCAATCGTTGTATGCGGTCTGCAAAGGCGATATGGCGACCACGGACTACTTCGTCGGGAGTGCATTGGTGCATATCGCGCTGACACAACCTGAACCCATCGTTACCGTGACGCCTGACGCAACGTGGTCGATCTACGATCCACAACTCTCGCCAGATGGGAAGTGGTTGGCGTCTGTCGCCCAGCGCTCACAGCAGCCGTTCTACAGCGCCGCAGTGTTGTTGGTGCGCCCCGTTGATGCGTCGCAGTGGCGTGTGCTCGATACACAGGATGCGACGATCGGGATGTGGCATTGGCTCCCAGACAGTAGCGGGATAGCACACGTCGCCGAGTGGCATGGGAGCGCTGGGATTGCCACGGTACCGGTCGGCGCCGCGCCGGCCATGCAGATCTCTGCGCCGCCGGTGGCAGCTGGCGAAGTCATCGAAGATTTTGCGATTCGCCACGACGGCGCGATAGCGGCAGTGAGCGGGTCGCCGATTTCGCCGTGCGAGGCGTGGCTCACCACAGCCACCGGGAC